>JAIXVY010000533.1 GCA_027482505.1 Opitutaceae bacterium
CCGAGGTTTTCCGGGCGCAAAATGCGGCGCGGCGCCAGGGGACGGGTGCAGATTGCAACGAACGCGGGCGCTCAGGCGCCGGAGGCGACGTTCTCCTCCACGCCCTCGCGCAGGGCCCGCCCGAATCCGTTGCGCAAAAGGGTGAGGAGGCCGGCCCAGGCATCGACGTCGCCGCGGCCGAATTCGCCGGTGAAGGGAATGCGCAGGCCGACGCTGCGGGTCTCGTCGTTGGTGAGGAGCGAACTCGTGGCGCCGACTATCGTTTCCCAAAGCGTCTTGACGGGGCCTCCCGCCTGGCGCCCCACGTCCTCGAAGCGGGCGCCGCGCACGAGCGGTTTCACGTAGCCGCCGTATTGGCCCTCGGCGGTGGTGAACTCGGCCGAGACATGGAGCAGGCCGGCGGAGACGTCGACGCCCAGGGCGCCGCGCAGGAGGGGATTGAGGACGGGCAAGCTGACCTCCTCGGCCTCGGCCTCGAGGTCGAAACGCGGCGGGCGGGCCAGCGGGTCGCCGCGGGCCCGGACCACCAGACGGCCGCCGCCTTCGACCGCGGCGCGCAATTCGCCGCGGGCGGGATGGGTGTCGGCGGGTGGGCGCGCGCGGTTGGCCAGTCCCTCCACGCGGGCCTCGAGCTCGTGGAGCGCGAGATCGAGGGGCGGATCGCGGGCGGCGTCGACGTAGGCGAGCTTGCCGTCGCGGATGTCGAGCCGGGTGATCTCGATGGGGAAAAGATCGCGGATCAAGTCGCGCCAGTCCTCCGAGGTCGCGCGTTCCGGATCCGTTTCCGAAGGGGCGCCGGAGCCGGCGCGAAACAGGTGCAGGATGGGCGCCTCGAGCACGATGTCGGAGACCACGCGGCCGCGGAGCAGCTCGCGCCAGGCGAGCGAGAAATCCACCGTGCGCACGGAGAGCATGGGCTCCGCGTCGGGGCCGCGGCGGCGCAGCGAAAGGTTGTGCAGGCGATAGGCGCCGCGAAAAAGCCGAAGATCGACGTCGCCCACCACGCCGAGATGGGCGGGCAGGGCGCCGAGGCGATGGTTGACCGCGCGGGCGAGGAGCCAGGGCAGGAGAAGTCGGACGACGAGAAGCAGCAGCGCGATGCCGGCGAGAAGCCGGAAGGCGCGCAGGCGACGGGAGGGCGCGGGTGCGGCGACGGCGGAAGCGGAGGCGTCGGTCATGGGGCGATGGGCGGCGCCTCGCGCGGGGAGCGCGGGACGCCGCCGCGTGGCGGGGATCAGAAGTTGAAGCCGAGGCCGAGCGACCAGGTGAAGCCGCCGTCGCTGAACGTGTCGTCGGCGTCGTCGCCGTCGTCGAACGACCAGCCGTAGTCGAGCAGGGCGAAGACGAAGGTGCGGGGCTGGAGGTAGAACTTGGCGCCGCCCTCGATGCCGGCGATCCAGGTCTCGTTGGTGTCGTCGCCGTAGACGCCGCCGAAGTTCACGCCCAAGAAGGGGCGCAGGGCGCCGCGCGCCATCAGATGCTGGTCGAGCGCGAGTCGGGTGGAGCCGGCCCACGACGAGCTGCCCACGTCCGAGTTGACGTAGTTCACGGTCTGGCGGACGACGACCTCGGTGGTGTCGGAGAGATACCAGCCGAAGGAGGCGTTCACGCCGCCGGAGGAGTTGTCGAGATCCTTGTTGGTGAGGCCGCTGCCGCCGATGGTCATCTCGCGGTCGCCCATGCGGGGACCGTATTCGGCGGCGTCGCCGGCGGCGTAGTGCGCGGGCCGGTTTTCGCCGGTGGTAGTCTGCGCGACGAGGCCGAGCGGGACGGCGAGCAGGGCGACGTTTAGCAGGGAGGTGAGGGTGGTTTTCATGGTTGGTTGTTTGTCTTGGTGGTTCGGGACCGCGCCCCTGGGGGGCGCGGCCAAAAGCTCGCGCGCCGGCCGGGCGAGGGGCAACGGACGCGGTGGTCGAAAGCCCCCGAACTTGGCCCCGGGGGAACACCGGTGCGCGGCCGCCGGGGCGGGCCCGCGCCCCTAGCCGGCGAGCAGGGCGCGGAGGCGGGCGAAAGCGGGCTTGGGGCGGTCGTCGTGGGTGACGAGGCCGAGGTGGTATTCGTTTTCGTCGACGTGAAAGCCCTCGATGGCCTCGCGCGCGGGATCGAGATCGATGAGCGAATACCAATAGACGCGTTCGGCCGGCGCGGCCGCGGCGGAGGCGACCATCTCGGCCTGGAGTTCGTGGCGCGCGGGCCGGCGCAGGTCGGGGTCCCAGGTGGCGAGACCGGTCTCGGTTATCCACAGGGCGCGTTCGCCGGCGAGGGGCGCGAGGGCGGCGAGTTTGGCCGGCCAGCCCTGCCAGTGGTCGTGCCAATCCCAGTTGGCGTGCGAGGGCCACCACATGCCGGGGAAGCCGTGGATGGCGATCTTGTCGAGGTGGGGCAGGACGCCGGCGTCGGCCACGCGGCGCAGCCAGTGCGGGTCGACGGGGATCATGCCGCCGAGCACGGTGGGCACGCCGCGCGTTTTCGCCCAGTGGGCGGCGTCGCCGATCATGGCGCAAAATTTCGACCAGTCCGGATCATGGACGGCGAAGTCCCATTTGTAGCGGTTGTTGGGCTCGTTCCAAAGCTCGAGGTGGGTGAACGCGCCGCGGTGGCGGGTGATGACGAGGTCGACGAAGTCGGCGAAGTCGCGCAGCCGGCGGGGCGGCGAGGCGCAGCGGCCGTCGACGCTGAGGCTGGGCGGCGTGTGCCAGACGGAGACGAGCAGCTCGAATTCGGCGAGGGCGGCGAAGACGCGGTCATGCCACGCCGCGCCGCCGGGCCGGTGGTAGTCGGCCCAGGAAATGCCGGTGCGCAGATGGCGGACGCCGAGCTCGCGCAGCCAGCGCACGGCGCGGCCGAGCGTGGCCTCGTCCTCGTGGTGGAACCACTGGCAGACGCCGAGGCGGTCGCGGAGCGGCGAGGCGGGAGGCGAGGGGCAAGGAGCGGGAGGCAAGGAGCGAGGGGCGGCGACTAGCGTTTGCCGGCGGCGCGGGCGCGGCCGCAGGCGGCGTCTAGCTCGGCGGGGTCCCAGCGCAGGGGCGGGTGGTCGGCGTGCAGGCGCGCGGGTTCGCAGAGATAGATCTCGTGGCCGGGCCGGGCGATGACGGTGAGCCCGGCGGAGCGCAGCAGGGCGACGACGCCGGCGTGGTTGGGGACCCACCAGTTGGTGGGATCGCCCGCGAGGGATTTTTCGATGAAGGCGAGCTTGGGCCAGCCGGGGGAGAGAAGGGCGGAGCGGTCGTCGAAGTCCTGGTCGTCGGGCGTCTCGTATTCCGCCTCGCCCGGCATGGTGAGGGTCTGGAACAACACCAGCCGGCGCGCGCGCTCGACCACGAGGTCGAGTCCGAGCGCGGGATAGCGCAGGTGGTAGAAGACCCCGAGAAACAGCACGAGGTCGTAGTCGTGGTCCCAGCGGGCGAGATCGTAGACGCCGACCTGGTGAAAACGGATGCGGTTTTCGAGCCCGTTGACGGAGGCGGCCCAGCGCGCCTGGCGCAGGAAGTGGGGATCGATGTCCACGCCGGTGACCTCGGCGCCGCGGCGGGCGAGCTCCAGGCTGTAGAAGCCGGCGTTGCAACCGACGTCGAGCACGGTCCAGCCGTCGAGCCGCTTGGGCAGGTGGGGCGAGATTTGCTCCCACTTCATGGCGGGAAAGTCGCCCAGCGGATGGTGGGGCGCGGTCTGGGTCCCGTCGGGAAGGTGGAGGTTGTGAAACCACGGGCCGAGCGCGGCGGCCTCGGCGGCGAGCCCGGAGGCCTCGCGCGGAGGCGGCACCATGAAGCGGGCCGGGTTGGACGCCGCGGCGGGGGCGGCGGAGGGAAGCGGCAGGTTGCCGCCCGCCGCGGCCTCGCGCAGATGCCGCTCGAGTTCGGCGGCGCGGTGGGCGGCGGTGTGCTCCCGCAGGACCCGGGCGCGCGCGGCGGCGCCGACGTCGGCCGCGGCGGGATGGGGAAACTCGTGCAGCAGGTGCTCGACGTCGGCGGTGGTGTCGGCGACGAGGATCTCGCGGCCCGGCTCGAAGAACTCCTCCAGCCCGGCCCAGCGATCGGTTATGATCGGCGTGCCGCAGGCGGCGGCCTCGAAGAGACGCACACTGGGCGAGTGGCCGGTGGCGAGCATGTCG
>JAIXVY010000337.1 GCA_027482505.1 Opitutaceae bacterium
AAGCGCTCCGAAGCGTCCGAAACCTGATCTTCGGGATAGTGCCACGCGCCTTCGGGCATCAGCTCAGCCAGCCGGGTCTTCAATTCCGGCACGCCGTCATTGGTCAGGGCAGAAACGAAGAACACCTCGTCGAACCCGCCTGCCGGAGACAGTTCTTCGGCCATGATCAGCAGCGGTTCCTTGGGCGTCGCATCCACCTTGTTGAGCACCAGAATCTTGCGTTCGGGCCGGTCTTTCAGATTGGCGAGGATGGGTTCCAGATAGTCGCGCTTCTTCTTGCGCGCATCGACCACGAGCAGGATCGCATCGGCGGTGGATGCGCCTTCCCACGCGGCATGAACCATCGCCCGGTCCAGCCGCCGGCGCGGCTCGAACAATCCCGGCGTATCCGCTAGAATGATCTGCGCGCGCTGGCCGGGCAGGTCATGCAGCGCAATCCCCATCAGCCGCGCGCGCGTGGTCTGCGCCTTGGCCGAAACAATCGCCACTTTCTGCCCGACGAGCGCGTTCACCAGCGTCGATTTGCCGGCATTGGGCGCGCCGATCACCGCGACAAGGCCGCAATGTTCGCGTGGTGCTGATGCGTCTGCCTGAATATCCATGCTCATCCTGTGTCAGCCGAATGGTCTAGCCAAATTGGGCCATGAAGGCCTGTGCGGCCTGCGTTTCGGCGTCCTGCTTGCTCGATCCGGTGGCCTGGCTCGCGCCAACGCCGCTCACCTCGACTTGCACTGTGAATTTCACCGCATGGTCCGGCCCGCTACGGTCTACCAGCGTGTAGACCGGCGGTTTGCGGCGATTGCCCGCCGCCCATTCCTGCAAAGCCGCCTTGGGATGCTTGCGCTGCCCCGCGCCGCCCGCCATCGCCGGTTCCCACGCATGGCGCACGAAATCGCGCGCTGCCGCAAACCCCCGCTCCACGAACAGCGCGCCGATCAGCGCTTCCATCACATCGCCGAGCACATTGTCGCTCTGCCCCGCGCCATCGCTGCGCGCCTGCTTGCCCAGCCGGATATGCGGCGCGACATTCAGCCTGCGGGCCACATCGGCGCACGTCTCGCGGCTCACCAGCGCGTTGAGGCGCTGCGAAAGCTTGCCCTCGGCCGCCTCGCTATGTTCATGCAGCCATTCTGCAATCGCGAGACCCAGCACCCGGTCGCCCAGAAACTCCAGCCGCTGGTAATCGCGCGCCTCGCCCATCGAACCATGCGTCAGCGCATCGTGCCACAAGTCGGCGCGGGCAGGGGCCGCCCCGGTCAGCGCAGCAATGAAGCCCGCCGTCTCTGGCGCCAAAAGAGGACTAGGCACGATGCTCAGAACGTGCCCCCGATCCGGTCATACCGTGCAGCGGTGAACCAGGTCCACGGCAGCAGCCAGTTGGCGCTGCCATCGGTGGACCACATCACCACCGTCGCGCGGCCGACAAGGTTGTCCTGCGGCACAAGGCCTATCCCGCCCCCCTCGACCGCCGGAAAGCGGCTGTCCATCGAGTTGTCGCGGTTGTCGCCCATGAGGAATACCTGGCCTGCGGGCACGATCACGGGCGGCGTGTCGTCCTGCGGACGGTAGCCCAGATCGAGCACGTTGTAGCTCTTGCCCTCGGGCGTCGTCTCGCGAAACTGCGGGTAATGGCAGGTGGCCTTGCCGTCCTTCTCCGTCGCCTCGAACTCGGGCGCGATGCAGGTCGTGTTGGCCGAAACCGGGATGACGAAATCGGCGATCTTCACCTTCGGCACGGCCACGCCGTTCAGATGGAGCTGCCCGCCGATCATCTGTACGGTATCGCCCGGAAGCCCGATCACGCGCTTGATATAGTCGGTCTTGTTGCCGGGCGGCGCCTTGAAGATCACCACATCACCGCGCTTGGGCTGACCGGCGAAGATCCGGTGCGGCAGCAAAGGCACGCTGAACGGCAACGAGTATGATGAATAGCCGAACGGCCACTTGGCGGCGAGCAGGTAGTCGCCGTTTTCCAGCCGCGGCAGCATCGATTCCGAAGGGATGTTGAACGGCGAAAACACGAAGCTGCGGAAGAACGCCACGATCAGCACAAGCTTGACGAGAAACACCGGGAAGCTGTCTTCCTTGCGCTGCTTCTTTGCGGGCCGCGTCTGCTCCACCACGGGCGGATCGGGCGTGACCACCGCGTCCGGCGGGGTCTGTTCAGGGGTATCGGTCATCGTCGGGGTCATGTGGAGAGGCCTCGCATCCGTCAAGCGCAGACTTCACCATATGGCCCGCGCAAACGAATTTTGCCGCGCGGTTCGTCGGCCATCCCTTGCGCTTGGTCGAACGGGCAGAGTACCGCGCTGCAACCCAGCAAGGATTCGAGACGATGGCCGCAAGTGAACATCATGCCCTCTGGACGACACTCGAAACCCTCCCGCAGCCCACGCTGAGCGCGCTCTTTGCCGATCCTTTGCGCATGGACCGCTATGCCAGCGTGCTCGATCTGCCCGGCGGCCCGATCCGCTTCGACTGGGCGAAAACGCACCTCTCGCCCGAAGTGGAGGCGGTGCTCGCCCAG
>JAIXVY010000249.1 GCA_027482505.1 Opitutaceae bacterium
CGACGATGGATTCGCCATCGCGGAGGGCGCGCCGAAGCCGGACGGTGGCAAGCCCCAGGTTTTTGAGCAAAAACGGGTCGGCGAGTCGCGAGAGCGCAGGCCGCAGGAATCCGTCCGCCGCGGCGGCATCGGTGTGCCCGGCGCGATAAAGCAACTCGGCAAGCACGGGGCCGACGCCGAGCGATGAGGCGAGGGACTCGACCGCTTCAGGCGGCGGAGAGTGATGAATCCAGCGCATGGTCGTGCAAGGACGCGGACTGTCCTGCGCGCGAAACGCGGCGGGCAGCGAAGCCGTGGGGACGCGACGAAACCGGCGCCGAAGGCGGGTTCCGTCGCGCGGACGGCCTGGCGGCCCGACGCGCTCGGCGCGGGGCCGGCGCGTCGCGGCGGTTAGCGGGAGACCTTGGTCTGGATTTCCCAGTCGTAGACCGGGCGCTTTTCCTCGTGATCGACTTTTCCGCGATCACCCTTGTGCCACCAGTAGAAGACCGGTGCGGCGATGAACACTGAAGAGAACGCGCCGGTGATGATGCCGATGATAAAGGTGAAGGCCAGGTCGCGCATCACGCCGGTGCCAGCCACGAAGAGGGCGATGGCGGCGAGCAGCGTGGTCACGCTCGTAAGAATCGAGCGGGAGAACACGCGGCGGAGCGAGTCGTTGATGATATCGCGCAGGTGCCCGCCCGGGTTAAGCTTCATCTCCTCGCGGATGCGGTCGAACACGACCACGGTGTCGTTGATGGAATAGCCGGCGATGGCGAGAATGGCGGCCACCATGGGCGCGGAGAATTGATGACCGAAGAGCACGAAAATGCCGATCGTCATGAGGATGTCGTGGACGGAGGCCACCACCGCTCCCACGCCGAAGCCCCATTCGAAACGAAGCGCGACGTAGACCAGGATGATCACCATCGACAGGGCGAGGGAGATGAGCGCGTTGGTCTTTACTTCCCCGCCGATGGAGGGGCCGATGCGATTGTCGCCGATCTGCTTGAGCCCGGCCTCGGGGTGCGCGGCCTTCAAGGCTGCGATCAGCGGCGCGGATTTGTTGAACGGCGTTTCCAGACGCAGGGTTTCGCCACCTCCGCCGATGGCGGAAACATAGGTGGGATTGGTCTCCTCGATACCGGCCTCTTCGGCGAGCTTGCGGACCTCGGAGAGATCGATGCGCTTCTCGTAAGTGAGCGTGGCGATGTCGCCGCCAAGGAAGTCGACGCCATAGATGCGGTCGCCCTTCATAAAGACGTAGGCGACGGACACCGCGACCAGCAGCCAAGAGGCGATGAAGGCGGGCTTGCCGAGCTTCACGAAGTCGACTTTGCCGATGGCGATCGGCTTCATCATGGGCAGCTTCTTCAGGACGCCGCCGGAAATGAGCCAGTCCAGGATCAGGTGGCCCACCACGAGCACGGAGAACAAGGTGGAGAACACGCCGATGGCGAGGGTGACGCCGAAGCCCTTGATGGGGCCGGTGCCTAGGCCGATCATCACCGCGCAAATGGCCAACTGGGTGATATGCGCGTCAAGAATGGTGGTGAAGGCGCGGTCGTAGCCTGCGTTGTGCGCCGCATGGAGGGACTTGCCCTGCCCGAGCTCGTCGCGCATGCGCTCAAAGATAAGAATGTTTGCGTCGACCGCCATGCCCAGGGTGAGCACGATGCCGGCGAGACCGGGAAGCGTCAGAGTGGCGCCCAGCGCGGCCATGCAGGCGAACACGATGAGGACGTTGACGGCGAGCGCCACCAAGGCAATGCCGCCGCCGATGGTGTAGTAGGTCGCCATGAACGCGGCGACCAGGACGGTGCCGATGATCGCGGCGCGCACGCCGCTGTCGATCGCGTCTTGGGCCAGCGAGGGGCCGACCTCATACTGCTCCTGAACGCGCAGGGGCAGATCCAGGGGATTATTCAGCACGTTGGCGAGTTCGATGGCCTCGCGCTGGGTGAACTGGCCGGTGATCTGAGCGCGGCCGCCGGCGATCTCCTCGCTCACGCCGGGAGCGGAATAGACGCGGCCGTCGAGCACGATGGCGAGCCGCGCTCGCGCCTGCGAGTTGCCCGTGCGCTGGGCCAGATCCTGGCTTTGCTTGGCCACGTCGCGGGTCACTTCGGCGAATCGCTTCGCGCCTTCGGAATTGAACTCGAGATTGATCTGATAGCGCCCCATCTGATCCATGGTCGCGTAGGCGCGAGAGACGGTCTCGCCCGTCATCTCCCAGGTGCGCTTAACAAAGAGTTCGCTGATGACGGTCTGGCCGTTGCGACCTTCCTGCTCGTAGGTTTTTACCTCGTAGCCGATGGGAGCCTCGCCGGGAGGCGTCGTAGCCGGATCGGCGAAGGCGTGGACGAGACGGAAGTCCAGGCGGGCGGGCTTCTTGACCGCGTCGAGAACCTCCGGGTTGTCACGGGTGTTGACGCCGGGCAACTGGACTTCGATGCGGCTGTCGCCCACCGGACGAACGATCGGCTCGGCGACGCCGAGTCCGTTGATACGCTCGCCGATGATGTCGATGGCCTTGCCGAGTTTCTCGGCTCGTTCGTCTTTGGCGAGGTTGGCGCTGGCCGCCGCGACTTCGTCGACTTCAAGAGTGAAGGCGACGCCGCCCTTCAGATCCAGACCCAGCTGCAGCTTGCCCTTTGACTGGCGGAGCAGGTGTTCGAGAAGGAGGTTGTTGCGCTTGGTGACATTGCGCAGGGAGCTCTCAAGCGGTATATGGGTGAAGAATTGCTCGGCTAGATCGATCTTCCGCTCGTTGGCGATGTCGCGGAGAGCGACGAACACGGAAGGAGCCTTTTTAGCCTCGAAGCGGGCCTTGGATTCCTCGAGCAGCTTCTGGAACTCGGCCTGGCGGGAGTGAACCTCGCCGGACACATAGTCGGGGAACTGCCGGTCTTGCAGCGGCACGATCGAATAGACGGCCCACAGCACGATCACGAAGCTCAGCACGAGCTTCCACAGATTGCGTTTAAGCATGGTGGTTTTTTTGGTTTAAAAGCGAGACTGTCGCGGCCCTTGCGACGCAAGCGGTGCGGTCGACGGCACGGACAAAAGGGGGATAAGGGGAAACTTTAACCGAGAAACGGCTTCGAGACTAAAAAAGAGGAGCGTGCGCCCCGCCGAGACAAAGCAACGCGGCACCGGCGCTGCACCGGTGCCGCAAAGAAAATCGGGCCGCCCCGCTCAGCTCTTGGCCGAGCCGGACTTGCGAACGACGTCCTGGACGAAGCTCTTGGCGATCTCGACCTTAACTCCGTCGGCGATACGGACCACGAAGCGATCGTCTTTCTTGTAGGTGATTTCGCCGTAGATGCCGCCGGAGGTGATGATTTCGTCGCCTTGGTCGAGGGCGGCGAGCATCTTGGCGTGCTCCTTCTGCTTTTTGCGTTGGGGCGCGATGATGAGGAACCACATCGCGACAAACATGAAGCCGATGAAGAGGAATTGCGTGGCGGCCGCGCCACCGGAAGGCGCTGCGGCTTGGGCGAGAACGAGCAAGGAATCGGGCACGGAAGTCATTTTCTGATTTGCGGGACGGAAAAATTAGACGAGGAATCGCGAGATAACCGCGCTCGCATCCGCGAACGCAAGCCATAACCCGTCCCATTTGCCCTCGCCCACGCCTTTGCCGGCTCCTTCCGCATCTCTTCTGTGAAAAGCAAATCCGCTTCCCCCGCTCCCGAATGGTCCATCGAAAAATCCGAGGAGCTCTACGGCTTCAAACGCTGGGGAGCCGGGCATTTCGGCGTAGGGCCCGACGGCTCCGTCGCCGTTCAGCCTCTGGCTGACGGACGATCCATCCGCATCATGGATGTGGTCGACGAAGCGGTATCCATGGGCCTCAAGGCTCCTCTTGTGATCCGTTTTCAGGATCTGCTTCGCCATCGCGTGGAACAGCTGAACGCCGTCTTCAACCAGGCAATCAAGGAAGAGGGCTACAAGGGCGCCTATCGCGGCGTGTTTCCCATCAAGGTAAACCAGCTCCGCGAGGTCGTGGAGGAAATCGTCGGCGCATCCAAGGGCTTCAACTACGGCCTTGAGGCCGGCTCCAAGCCGGAGTTGATGATCGCCCTCGCCATGCACGAGGGAGCCAACGCACTCATCGTCTGCAACGGCTACAAGGACTACGACTTCATCCGCATCGCCCTCCTCGGCCGGAAACTGGGCAAGAAGGTGATCATCGTCGTCGAGCAACTCGCCGAGCTCGACGATATCATCCGCGTCTCCGAGGAGGTCGGCGTGAAGCCCCTCATCGGTTTCCGTGCCAAGCTCCAGACCCGCGGCGAGGGCAAATGGTCCTCCTCCACCGGCGACAACGCCAAGTTCGGCCTGAACACCGCCGAGATCCTCTTCGCCTGCGAGAAGCTGCGCAAAGCCAAGCTGACCTCCGCGCTGCGCCTCGTTCACTTCCACATCGGCTCGCAGGTGCCGAATATTCTCACGATCAAGAACGCGGTCGTGGAGGCTTCCCGCTTCTACTGCCAGCTCGCGAAGATGGGATTCCCCATGGGCTACCTCGACGTGGGCGGCGGCCTCGGCATCGACTACGACGGCTCCCGCACCAACTACGAGTCGTCGATGAACTACTCGATGGCGGAATACGCCCGCGACGTCGTCTCCAACGTCCGCGACATCTGCGATTCGATGGGCGTTCCCGTTCCTGATCTCGTCTCCGAATCCGGCCGGGCCATCGTCGCCCCCCACGCGATGCTGGTCGTCGAGGTCTTCGAGCGCATCAACAAGCGCGAAACCCTCGGCGTGCAGCATCAGCCGAAGGAAAAGCACAAGGTCGTCCACGATCTGGAGGCCCTGCTTCGCAACAAGTCCAAGCTCGGCAAGCTAGAGCGTTTCCACGACGCCGTGCAGAAAAAAGAGGAGGCCCTTTCGCTCTTCAATCTTGGCTACCTCGACCTCGAAAACCGCGCCGCCGCGGAGTCCATCTACTGGCAGATCTGCGAGCAGATCGCCCAGGAAAACCGCGCCGCCGGCTACGTCCCCGAGGAGCTTCGCGAACTCGATCGTCTTCTCGCCGATCAATACGTCTGCAATTTCTCCGTCTTCCAGTCC
>JAIXVY010000232.1 GCA_027482505.1 Opitutaceae bacterium
CTCCGGCACCGGCGCCTTCACCCTCGCCCTCGCCGACACCCAGCCCCTCCTCCCCGGCCAGACCTTCGTCCTCGACTACACCGTCACCGTCGATCTCACCGCCACCCGCGGCTCCACCCTGACCAATTCCGCCACCATCTCCGCCCACGCCTCCAAACCCTCGGCCGACGCCGCCGAACGCCGCGTCTACGCCCCCGTCGGCCCCTCCACCCAGACCCTCAACATCGCCGCCCGCGTCACCGGCTTCGTCTACCACGAACTCTCCGCCAACGCCGCCAAGGACCCGACCGAAGACTGGACCTCCGGCACCCCCGTCTTCGTCAACCTCGTCCCCAACGCCGCCATCACCCTCCCCGGCTTCTCCGCCCCCGCCGACGTCGTCCTCCGCTCCGCCTCCGTCGCCGCCGGCCCCGGCTCCTACGCCTTCGAGGACGTCCCCGCCGGCGACTACCGTATCGTGTTAACCAATACCGCGACCGCCGTCGCCGCCTCCGCCCCCTCCGGCTGGACGCTCGACACCCCCTCCACCGGCGCCCGCACCCCGCTCGTCGTATCCAACGCCGACTACGCCGACCAAAACTTCGGCCTCTACCTCCCCCGCAACCTCTCCGGCTTCGTCTACAACGACATCAGCCCCAACTCCCTCAAGGACGGCTTCGAGGACTGGACCACCGGCGTCTCCGTCTTCGTGAACCTCGTCCGCGCCGGCGACAACGCCGTCGTCCGCTCCACCACCGTCAACCCCGGCTCCGGCGCCTACGCCTTCGCCAACCTCCCCCCCGCCGCCTACCGCGTCATCATCGCCAACTCCTCCGGCTCCAACACCCCCTCCGTCCCCTCCGGCTGGATCTTCGGCAACCCCTCCACCGGCAGCCTCCCCGTCACCCTCGCCCTCGCCGATCTCGCCAACCAAAACCTCGGCCTCTTCCGCGGCCGCACCCTCGTCGGCCGCGTCTTCCGCGACACCGGCCTCTCCGGCGGCACCGCCAACGACGGCCGCCGCAACGGCGCCGAACCCGGCCTCGGCAACGTCACCGTCCGCCTCCTCACCTCCGGCCTCTCCGTCATCGACACCACCCGCACCGACGGCGACGGCCGCTTCCTCCTCCGCATCCCCGCCTCCACCGCCAACGGCTCCACCCTCATGGTCGAGGAGACCAACCCCGCCGTCCACCGCTCCACCGGAGGCCACCCCGGAAACTCCGGCGGCGCCTACGCCCTCGCCACCGACCGCGTCACCTTCACCTTCGCCGACGCCGACGTCACCGGCGTCGAGTTAGGCGACGTCCCCGAGAGCGCCTTCCTCACCGACGGCGCCCAGACCATCCTCCCCGGCGCCACCGCCTTCTACCGCCACGCCTTCCGCCCCGGCACCGCCGGCGTCGTCACCTTCACCTCCGCCATCACCGCCACCCCCGCCGACCTCCCCTGGACCCAGGTCATCGTCCGCGACCTCGACGCCGACGGCGTGGCCGACCCCGGCGAACCCGTCGTCGACGGCCAGGCCCTCGCCGTCGCCGCCGACGAGGAGATCGCCCTCGTCTTCAAAGTCATCGCCCCCGCCAACGGCGCCTTCGGCGCGCGCCACCAAGCCGTCCTCACCGCCGCCTTCGCCTACGCCAACCACACCCTAACCGAGACCCTCTCCCGCCAGGACCTCACCACCCTCGGCACGCCCACCGTCGCCGGCCTCCAGTTGACCAAGGCCGTGGACAAGATCACCGCCCGCCCCGGCGAGATCATCACCTACACCCTCACCTACGCCAACGCCGGCGCCGAGCCCCTCGCCACCCTCTTCATCGACGACCGCACGCCCCACTACACTGTCTTCCACTCCGCGTCCGCCGCCACGCCCCCCGCCAACCTCGGCGCCACCGTCACCATCACCGCCCCCGCCGTCGGCCAGCCCGGCGCCATCCGCTGGACCTTCACCGGCACCCTCGCCCCCGCCGGCACCGGCACCGTCACCTTCCAGGTAAAAGTCCAGGAGTGACGCGACCCGCCGCCTGCGTGACGCCTCTCCGCTTAATCCCAAAACACGCGCTTTAACCACAGATCGCACAGACTACACGGATACAGCCCGACCCATCCGCGCCCATCCGCGTTGTCCGTAGTTAAAATTCGAATACGTTTGGCCGAATCCATCCAGGGACGGATGAGGACTTTTCGCACCTTACCAAGCCGGTGAGCGGGGCAATTCCAGAACTTCCGCCCCCGCCTTCCTCATCTGTGTTTTCCGTGCAATCCGTGGTTAAACCTGTTTGCGGCATTTGGCTTGATGCCATGACGGGGCAAACGGAGTCAGGCCGCGTTTTGTTGCAAAATCCACCCCATGAAACGGCCCTGTTGCACTGAATAACCAAGGTGGCGGGCACCAACCGGCACGAACGGATCGGTCTGTATCCGTGATTATCCGTGTTATCCGTGGTCAAAAAGCTCCGGCTCAAAAGTCCCTGAACATTCCGCCGGCGGTATAGCTCCAGCCTTGGCGTCAGCCTCGCGCCGACTTCAGCACCTGGGCGATGTGGCGCAGCACTTCCTCGCGCCCCTCCCCGCTCGACGCCGAGCAGGCCAGGGTGGTCGCGGGCTCCGCTCCGACTTCGGCGGCGGCGGCGAGAAAGGCCTCGATCGCGGCGCGCGTCTTCGTGGGCGACTGCTTGTCCGTCTTCGTGAAGACCAGCGCGTGCTCCACCCCGCGGCCCGACAGCCAGGCCAGAAAATCCAGGTCGATGCGCTGAGGCTCCAGTCGCGAATCGATCAACAGCAGCACCGCCGCGAGATTCGGCCGCTTCTCGATATATTCGGCCACCGCCGTGTTGAACGCGTGTTTGTCCTGCGTCGCCACCTTCGCGTAGCCGTAGCCCGGCAGATCCACCAACGCCCAGTTCCGGTTCACCCGGAAAAAGTTCAACAGCTTCGTCTTGCCCGGCGTGGCCGAGGCCAGCGCCAGCCCCTTGCGCCCGGTCAGCATGTTTATGAGCGAGGACTTGCCGACGTTGGACCGGCCGATGAGGGCGACCTCGGGCAGATTCCAGTTCAGGCAGTCGCGCAGCCCGGCGGCGCTCGTTTCGAATTCGGCGGAAAGGATCTTCATGCCCGCCAGAAGGCCGCGTTCCGTGCTCCACGCAAAGGCAAAGCGCTCCGGTCGCCTGCGGTTGGCGCGGCCCCGCGGCTCAGCGGGTGCGCCGGATAAAGAACGAATCCACGTAATCTATGCCCGAGGCCCCGGTGGTCCGCACGTAGAGCGTCTCGCGCAGGTCCTCCGGCGCGTCCTCCGCCAGCTTGAGCCGCACCTCGTAGTCCGTGCCCGGCTTCAGCTCGACCAGCTCGGCGGCATAGAGCGGGGAAGGCGCGCCCAGCTCGATCTTCTTCACCGGCGCGTCGGATCGTATCTCCACTTTGAATACACGGTCCCGCTCGCCCGCGCGAAAGACATGCAGGCGCGGCGTCACCAGCAGGCGCTGGGGCAGGTCGGCCACCAGGGTGAGCAAATGGTCGCCCGCGTCGGTGCGGATGGTCACCTGCTTGACCTGCTGCCCCTGCCGGCCGCCGATGTCGAAACGCACCTTCACCACGCCGGCCGCGCCCGGCGCGTAGGTTTTTTCCGCGATTTCCGGCACGGTGCAGCCGCAGGCGGCGTGCGTCTCGAGGATGCGCACCGTCTCGGCGCCGGTGTTGGCGAAGGGAAACTCGGCGTCGAGGCTCGCGACGCCCTCCGCAGGCGGCTTCAGCTCCACCCGGGTGGTCTTGAACACCAGGCCGGCCCACAGACTCGAAGACGCCGCCAGACCGGCGACCCAAACCGCGCGCGCGAGAAAATGCATGGGGCCGAGGCAAAGCCGCCCGCCGGCGACCGGCAAGCGAGACCCGCGAAAGGGCTCGACGCGCCCCCTTGCTCCGCGCGAAGTTTCCCGTCCGCGACGGGCCTATAGCTCAATGGTCAGAGCAGGGGACTCATAATCCCTTGTCGAGCACCCCTTTTCTCCTCTGAAGAACGATTCGGGAGGGGGGCGACTTGGACACTTTTTGGACACTTTTCCCGCAAGGGGCGAGAGCCTCCGGATTGGGCCTGCTCCGAGCCCGGTGACGGGGTCGCGCATGTGGGCCGTCACCCGCAGCCGGGAAAGTCTCGGCTCGGTTCGACCCTTAGCCCCCAACGGCGAAGCAAGCGTAGCGAGCGGCGTCGCCCGCGTCCCCGCAAAAGCGGGAGCAAGGGCGCGATCTCGGCGGCGATGTCGTTTGAATTGGCGATGAGGTAGGAGACATCTCCACCCGGCTCGGCGAAGACACGCAGGAACCAGGCCTTGCTCGGAACGAGCGCCCAGATGCGGAAACAGGACCCGTCGCGGGCCTCGTAGGCAAAGTGCTCGTCGGTCGTCCCGCCGAAGGGGCAGAGCGCCGGGAGCTGGAGGAGTTGCTTCATGAGAGGGAAAGCGGACGAAGACCGGATTCAGCCGGATTCCCGTCTCGGCACGAAAAGCCGGTCTTTGTTCAGGACGCCGACGAAGGGGTGGAGCCGCGCGCGCAGGAGGTTTAGCTGGAAAAGCTCCAGGGGCTCCCTAGCGATCAGCAGCGGGATCTTCATCGGATTCCCCAGGTAGAGGGCGACCACGCTGGGAATCACGAAATGCTCCGCGATCATGGGCGGAAGCGGCTCGACCGCCACCGCGAAGAACTCCCCCGAAACGGCGGCGATCTCCGCGAGCAGTCCGGGGTGATTCTGGATATACTCGTGAGGGCTGCCGTCGGGGGCGACGCTGCGCACGATGCACGCGCCCCCGCGGCGAAGCTCCAGAAACTCGATGCCATCGACGGTAAAGTGGATCGCGTCGACGCTGCGGCGCACGGTGATCGGGGCCGCCATGGTCAGGCCACTTTCGTCCCGGTCGGCGCCCCGCTCGCGCCACCGACTCCGGCGGGGTGGATGCGAATCAGCTGGCCGAGGACAGGCTCCAGAACAATGGCCTCGATGAGCCGTGTCGCGGACGCGATGTGGAGCGTGGGGATCGCCGCCTCGGGCGCGAGATCGAGCAGGGAGCGCAGGGCGACCAGTTGCTTGAAAGTCGCGGCTTGAGCGGGCGACCCAGGGACGAAGGCGTGCCGCGGCAACTCCGCGAAGATCGCCGAGTGTTTGGTGATGGTCGGTCCCGGCTCGTAGCGGGTGGAGCCGACGCCCCGGTGAAAAACTTGCAGCATCGGGCCTTCCGCTCGCCAAACGAGCAGCAGGCGTGAGCCGTCCGGCTGCTCGACCAGATGGAAGGGCGGCAGGTCCGAGAGGGCGCGGTGCCACCAGGTTTTGACGCCGCCGATTTCGACGAGGACGCGGGCGTGCTCGGCCTGCTCGCGTAAGGTAAGCTGGCCGATTTCGGAGAGGGCGCTTCGCGCGAGCGCGCGGGCTTGGCCGGAGGCAAAGCGAGGACGCGGAGATGCGGATGCGTCCACGGATGAAGTGGCGGGACGCTGGGCGAGAGTGGAAGTTGCAGGAGGGGTTCCAGGGTTCATGGGAGGTGGAGGGGATTTGTAGGAGGTTTGCGGTGGAGTGCTTCGGTTATTGGCTGGCCGACGCGGCGGGCGGTTCTTCGTGGAGCCGCTGAATGTCGCGAGGTGACGGCAGCGCCGGCGGCTTGGCCGACGCGTCGTCCGGGGCGAGCGGGGTAAGTTCGAGACAGAGGCGTGGGATCTCGAGGTGGAGGAGGCCTTCGGCGAAGTGGAAGATCGCACCAGCATCGAGCGCCGCAGTGATTTGCTCACAGTCGGCGGGAGAAAAGCGCAGGAAGCGAAGCGTGCCGCCCGCGCTGTCGATGAGCGTGAGCGTCTCGTTGGCTGCGAGCGGGAGCTTGATGAGGGAAACGCCGTTGGTGGCGAAGAAGACGCAGCGACGCTCGCCGCGGGAATGGGAAGATTCTGACATGGGTGACTTGGGTTGATGGTTCGGTGAACAAAAAGGCACCGCCTCCGAAACGGAGGCGGTGCCCTTGGGGAACGCGGCGACGGTCAGCAGTCGAATCGTCGCTCGCGGAATATCTCGTAGCGCTTAGCGCAGCACGACACGTTGGAGTCGTGCACGAGGAGGAGGATTTGCGGGACGCCTTCGACGATTCGCTCCGCCGCCTCCGTGCTCAAAGCGACGAAAGGAAACGCGAAGGGGATGAGACTCGGGTAATCGGGCCGCACCAGAACTGCGATGCTTTCGGGATTACCCGGCGTGCACGCCGACGGAGGCAGTGGCAGGACCTGCGCGGACCAAGCCTGGAACGGCTCGTGAATGTGCAAGAAGCCGGGGATGAGGATCTGCTCCTGGCGATGCCAGTGGACGACGCCGTCCTTGCGGCGATGCCTCGTGATGATCGCACCGTTGGCGGTGATCGTGAGAAACTCCACCCCGTCCGCGCTGGCGGAGAAGATGATGGAGGCGCTCATATCAGGCGAGGACACGGGTGGGGCGCGCGGGCGTTGTAGTGGACCTGCCCCGCGTTGAGCAGGGCCAGCGGAGGCGGGAGCACGCGGATCAGTTCGTCCACGCCAGGCGCGTCGAGAGGTTCTCGCGCGAG
>JAIXVY010000539.1 GCA_027482505.1 Opitutaceae bacterium
CGGGGAGATTCACCTGCTCGTCCCAGCCGAGCAGCCCGCCCACCGTGCCGAGCACATGGACGCGCCGCAGCCGCGCCCGAAGTTCCGCATAAGCCGCGAGATCGTTTGCCATGGGGGCAAGCTGCCGCCGGCCGCGCCCGCCGCAAGCCCCCGCGTGGAAACAAAACCGGCCGCTTCCACCGGAGCCGCGCCGCTTCCGCCTTCCCTCGGGCCGCGGTCGTCGGACAGTGGTTTCCACCCTTTTTCCGATGCTCTCCACTCCCCTCTCCCGTCTCCGTGTCACGGGCCTGCTCGAAGGCGCGTCCTTCCTGCTCCTGCTCTTCGTCGCGATGCCGCTGAAGTATTTCGCCGACCAGCCGCTGGCGGTGCGCTACGTGGGCATGGCGCACGGGATCTTGTTTTTGCTCTACCTGCTCGCCCTCGTGCCGGTGGCGCTCGACCACCGCTGGGGCTGGAAAACACTCGCGCTGGCCGTGCTGGCCAGCCTGCTCCCCGGCGGACCCTTCGTCTTCGACGCCAAGGTCCTAAAGCCCCTCGCAAAAACCGGCATCCGCTGACAAACGCATCTTCACCCACTGGGCCGGGAGCGCATGGCGGGGGGAGACAGGGCTGCGCGACGGTGGAATTTTCGGCGGGCGGAGCGGGCGGAAACGCGTCTTAGTGGAGCTCGCCACACGTCGTGATCGCGCCGGAAACACATCTCTCCTACGCCCTGGGCTACCTTCAGCTCGAACTCGTCGACGAGGCGCGCGAGGAGTTGTCGGCCCTTTCCCAGGAGTTCCTCGCCACGCCGCCCGCGCTGGCGGTGAGGCTGGAGGTGGCGATGGCGGACAACGCCTGGGACGAGGTGATCGCGCTCGCGCCCGAACTGGTCGGGCACGACGCCGCCCAGGAGCGTCCCTGGGTGGCCTGGGCCTACGCGCTGCGCGAACGCGAACGGGTGGCCGAGGCGCAGGAAACGCTCATGGCCGGATCGCGGCTTATCCGCGATCCCAGCCCGCTGGTGGCCTATAATCTCGCCTGCTACGCCTGCCTGCTGGGCGATGCGGACGAGGCGCGCCGACTGCTCGCCGTAGTCTTCGCGCGCGACAAAAGCTGGCGCGAAGTGGCTCGCGACGATCCCGACCTCGCCCCGCTTTTTAAGCCCGGATCGTAGATTGCCCCTCAGCTCCCCCTGCCGCTTTGGAATCGCGACGGCGAGATTTCCAGTCAAGGTCGTGCCCTCGTCTATGCCCACCCTGTTTGTCCGCCTCGGCCTCGTCGCGATGTTTCTGGCTTCCGTGCTGCACGGGCAAAACGTGGGGCTCGTCCGCAACGCCCCCGTGCTCAAAGCCGGCCAGACCTTGGGCGACCTAGCTTTCGAAGTCGGCGCGGCTCCGGTTAAGATCAATCTCAACACCAGGCTGGAATACCCCGCGGCGGGCGCCGACTACGTCAGGATCCAGACGCCTTTCGGCGAGATCTACCTGGAGTTTCTCACCGCCGACGCGCCCAACACGGTCGCGAATTTCAAGGCCTACCTCGCCAACGACGGCACCGCGGCGGCCGACAAACCCAAGACCTTCGACGGCACCATCGTGCACCGCGTCGTGCCCGGCTTTATCATACAGACCGGCGGCTACCAGCCCCTCAGCGGCCTGCCCGAGATCCCCGGCAGGCTCGATACGAGCGGAAAGCCGATCACGGTCGTCAACGAGTTCAAGGCAGCCAATACCCGAGGCACCGTCGCGATGGCCAAGCTCCCCGGCGACCCCGACTCCGCCACCCACGAGTGGTTTTTCAACCTCGCGGACAACCGCTCGATTTTGGACAACCAAAACGGCGGCTTCACCGCCTTCGCGCGCGTCCTCGGCAACGGCATGGCCGTCGTCGATCGGATCGCCGCCCTCAATCAACTCGACGTGGACGGACCCCAGGCCGTCGGCGCCTTCGACAATCTGCCCTACTACAACGTGCAGGCCGGCCAAAACCAGCTGGAGCTCTCCAACCTTTTCCCGCTCACCACCGTGCGCTCCGTGCCCGCGAGCGCCGTGCCGGCCGCGTTGAGAACCGCGCCCGTCATCACCACCCGACTGGTCTCCGCCGCCCCGTCGCCCTCGGTGGCCAGGGTGACGCTCGCGCAGAATGTCCTCACCATCGCGCCGGGCAGGTTCGGCGGCACGTTTCCCGTCACCGTGCGCGCCACCACCGCCAACGGCCTCTCCAGCGATTTCACCTTCAACGTGCTGAAGAACGGCGCCCCGAGCATCCTCTCCAAGCTCCCGGTCCAGACCACGCAGTATATCGGCGGACGAGTCACGCTCCGCGTCGACGTCACCGCCCGGCCCGTCGCCGGCGTCGTGTGGGAACGCAAGGCCCGCGGGTCCTCGGTCTTCTCGGTCGTGAACGCGGGCGACCTCTTCGCCTTCGGCGAGAACGGCGACCTCGTGATCAAGCTCGACGCGGCCGACAGCGCCGCCGCGCTTGATCTTTCCGACAGCCAATTCCGCTACCGGATCGCCAATCCGTTCGGCGCGGCCACCTCCACCGTCACCACCCTGCGCGTCGTGTGCAAAAAATTCCTCGTGGGCGTGAACGAGACGGCGACCCTTCCCGGTCTCAACGCCCAAACCGGCCGCGTCTTTTCCGCCACGGGTCTGCCCAAGGGCCTGACGCTCAACGCCGCCACCGGGGCGCTGTCCGGAACCACCCTCGTGAAACCCGGCGTCTACAAACTTGTCGTCACCCGGCGCGATTCGGGCGCGGCCGCGGTCACCCGCGTCTACTACGTCGAGGTCGCGCGGCCGTAGTGGATAGCCCCAGCCCGACGCGAAAAAGGCCGGCTCCCGAGGGAGCCGGCCTTTTGTTCGCGAAGCGATGACCTTGCGCGGGGCGCTCAGCCCTGGCGCAGATTGGTCGGCACGTAGTTGCGCTGCGGCTCGCCGACGTAGACCTGGCGCGGACGGTAGATCTTGAGCTTGGGATTGGCCGCGACCTCGCGCCACTGCGCGATCCAGCCGGGCATGCGGCCGATGGCGAACATGACGGTGAACATGTTCTCGGGGATGCCGAGCGCGCGCATGATGAGGCCGGAGTAGAAATCGACGTTCGGGTAGAGTTTGCGCTGCACGAAGTAGTCGTCGTTGAGCGCGCACTCCTCGAGCTTCATGGCGATGTTGAGGAGCGGGTCGTCCTTGATGCCGAGAGAGGCGAGGGCCTTGTAGAAGGAGGCCTTGATGATCTTCGCGCGCGGATCGTAGTTCTTGTAGACGCGGTGGCCGAAGCCCATCAGGCGATCGCCCTTGCCGCTCTTGGCCGCGGCGATGAAGCGGGTGCCGTCGTCGCCGTCGGCGTGGATGTTCTTCAACATCTCGATCACCGCCATGTTGGCGCCGCCGTGGAGCGGGCCCCAGAGGGCGTTTACGCCGGCGGAGACGGAGGCGAAGAGATTCGCGCCCGCGGAGGCCACCATACGGACCGTCGAGGTGGAGCAGTTCTGCTCGTGGTCGGCGTGGAGGAGGAGGAAAAGATTGAGCGCCGAGGCGACCTCGGGCGTCGGCACATACTCGGAGTAGGGCTCCGAGAACATGAGGTGCAGGAAATTCTCGCAGTAGCCGAGCTTCGGGTTCGGGTAGTTGAAGGGCAGGCCCTTGCTCACGCGGTAGGTGTGCGCGGCGATGGTGCGGACCTTGGAGATGGCGATGGCGGCGGCCTCCTCGAAGTGCTCGAGGTCGTTCTGGTGGTTGTTGCTCGCGAGGTGCGGGTAGTAGGCGCCGAGGGCGTTGAGCGTGGCCGAAAGCACGGCCATCGGGTGCGCGTCGCGCGGGAAGCTCTGGATGAACCGCACGAGACCCTCGCGCAGGGGGGCGTTCACGGTGAGCAGCTGGGAAAACGCCGTGCGCTCCTCGGGCGTGGGGAGCTCGCCGTTCATGACCAGGAGGGAGCTCTCGATGAAGTTGGATTTCTCCGCGAGCTGCTCGATGGGGTAGCCGCGGTAGCGCAGCACGCCGACCTCGCCGTCGATGAAGGTGACCTTGCTCAGGCAGGAGCCGGTGTTGCCGAAGCCGTCGTCGTAGGTGATGAAACCGGTGTCGCCACGGAG
>JAIXVY010000104.1 GCA_027482505.1 Opitutaceae bacterium
GAGCACGTTGGGCAGGATGTGGCGAAACAGGATGCGGGCGTGGCCGTAGCCAAGCGTGCGGGCGGCCTCGACGTATTCCATTTTTTTCACGGTCAACACCTGGCCGCGGACGATGCGCGCCATCGTGAGCCACTCGACCGCGCCGATGGCGGCGAAGAGCCCGAGGATCTTGCCCACGCCCTGGAGTTCGGCGAAAGGCGTCAGCCCGAGGACGGTGAAGCCGCGCAGCCAGGCGTCGAGCGCGTGCATGGGCTCCTTGAGGAAAACCATGATCAGGATGACGAAGATGGTGAACGGGAGCGCGTAGAGAATGTCGACGATGCGCATGAGCAGGGCGTCGAGTTTTCCGCCCGCGTAGCCGGCGACGGCGCCATAGGTCACGCCCACGATCAGGGCGACGAGCGAGGCGACGAGGCCGACCATCAGCGAGATGCGGCCCCCGTAGAGGAGCCGAGCGAGCAGGTCGCGGCCGAGTTCGTCCGTGCCGAGCCAATGTTCGGCCGAGGGCGGCGTGGCGCCTCGGGCGAGATTTTGGGCCTCGTAGGAGTGGGAAAGAAAAGGCGGCGCGGCCACGCACACCAAGGCGAGGACGGCCACGAACACGCCCGCGACCACGGCGAGCCGGTTCCGGCGCAGGCGCAGCCAGGCATCGCGCCAAGGCGAGTGGGCGGGGCCTTCGGCGGGCGGCATATTGTCAATCATTGATTGACTAGTGGCTTGGGGGGCGGGGCTCATGGGCGGGCGCGCGAGGGGGCCGGGGTTATTCGAACTTCAGCCGGGGGTTGAGCCAGACCTGGACGAGGTCGACGAGCAGGTTGAGGGCGACGATGAGCACGGCGTAGAGCAGGACGGTGCCGATGACCAAGGTGTAGTCGCGGTTGAAGGCGGAGTTCACGAACTCGCGGCCGAGGCCGGGGATCTGGAAAATGGTTTCGATGACGAAGGAGCCGGAGATGATGCCGGCGATGGCGGGACCAAGGAAGGTGACGACGGGCAAGAGACCGCCGCGCAGGGCGTGGCGGAGCACGATGCGCAGTTCCGAGGCGCCCTTGGCGCGGGCGGTGCGGATGTAGTCCTGGTTGAGCACCTCCAGCATGCCGCCGCGGGTGAGGCGCGCGATGTAGGCGGCGTAGACGAGGCCGAGGGTGGCGGCGGGCAGGACGCGATCGGCCGCCATATACCAGCCGGAGGCGTTGAACCAGCCGAGGTGGAGGGCGAAAAACAGCACAAGCAGCGGCCCCATCACGAAGGTGGGCACGCAGATGCCGACCATGGCGAGGGTGGACGCGGCGTAGTCGACGGCGGTGTTTTTCTTCATGGCCGCGAGCACGCCGAGCGTGACGCCGAGGAGCAGGGCCACGGCGAGCGCCCAAAGGCCGAGCTCAAGCGAGGCGGGGAGCTTGGCGGCGATGATCTCGTTGACCGTCCGGTTGGGGTATTTGAAGGACGGACCGAGGTCTACGCCGAAGGCGGCGCGCAGGTCGAAGTCGGGCGCGCCGTCGCGATCGGAGTCGGAAAAGAGGCGCCAGGGCGCGAAGGTCTTGGGCGTGAGATCCCAGAGGTAGTCGCGGTATTGGACGAGGAGGGGCTTATCGAGGCCGTAGTGGGCCTTGAGGTTTTTCAGGATTTCGGGCGAGACGGCCTTTTCCGCGGTGAAGGGGCCGCCGGGCACGAGCCGGAGCATGAAGAAGGTGGCCGTCGCGATGACGAAGAGGACGGGTATCGTCTGAAGAAAGCGGCGGAGGATGTAGCGAAACATTCGGAGCGGTGAGCCGGCGGCGAGGAGCGGGGAGCGTTTCTCGAAAGGGAGGAGAATCCGCCGTCACTCGGCGAGGTCGATATGTTTCCAGGCGCGGGCGTCGAGAATGGTGGGCGACCAGTTGAGCACGGAGGGGCGGAGCAGGTGGACGCGTTTGTAGAAATACAAGGGGATGACGGGGAGGTCGCGGGTGAGCATGGAGTCCAGCCGGCGATAAACCTCCAGGCGGGCGGAGTCGTCCGCGAGCTCGAGGGCGGAGGCGAGCAGGCGGTCGTAGTCGGGGTTGGCGTAGCCGGTGTCGTTGTTGCCGCCGCCGCTTATCCAGAGGTCGAGGAAGGTCTGGGGGTGCGGGTAGTCGCCGATCCAGCCCGAGCGGGCGACGTCGTAGTCGAGGTTGTCCTGGGAATCCAAATACACCTTCCATTCCTCGTTGCGGAGGGCGACGTCGGCGCCCAGGCCGGTCTTCCACATCTGCTGCACGGCCTCGGCGATGCTTTTGTGCGCCTCGGACGTGTTGTAGAGGATCTCGATGCGGCGCAGCCCGCGGCCCTCGGGGTAGCCGGCCTCGGCGAGGAGGCGGCGGGCCTCGGCGAGGTCGGGGGCGAGTTTTTCGCCGGCGGTGAAGCCGACGAGTTCGGGCGTGAAGTTGAGGGCGGGCTCCTGGCCGGCGCGGGTGATCGTGTCGACTATGGCGCGACGGTCGATGGCGAGGGCGAGGGCGCGGCGCACGCGGACGTCGTCGAGCGGCGGGCGGGCGACGTTGATGCGATAGAAATAAGTGCCGTAGTAGGGCGCGATGCGCAGCAGGCCGGGCTGTTCGCGGCGGTAGGTCTCGATCTTTTCCGCGGGCAGGGTGTAGGTGGCGTGGAGCTGGCCGGCGCGGAACATGCGCTCCTCGGTGTTCTCGTTGTCGACGGCGTGGAAGACGATGCCGTCGAGCTTTACTGCGGAGGCGTCCCAGTAGGTCGGCGAACGGCGGACGACGATCTCTTGGTTGGGACGCCAGGACTCCAGCACGAAGGGGCCGTTGCCCACGAGATTTCCCGGGCGGGTCCACGCGCTGCCCTTACGGTCGGCCGGGCCGAATTTCTCGATGGTGGGGAGGTGGACGGGAAACCAGGAGTGATGCCGAAGCGCCTCCAGCAGGTAGGGCACGCGGTGTTTGAGGCGGAGCACGAGGGTGCGGGCGTTGGGCGCGGAGAAACCGGTCTGGGAGAAGTCGGCGAGTTTGCCGGTGTTGAACTCCTCGGCACCGACCACGTGGTGGAGCTTGTAGGCGTATTCGGAGCCCAGCGCGGGGGTGAGGATGCGACGGAACGAAGCAAGGAAGTCGGCCGCGGTCACGGGCTCGCCGTTGGACCAGCGCCCGTCGGCTCGGAGATGAAAGGTCCAGACCAAGCCGTCCTCGGAAGTTTCCCAGCGTTCGGCCGCTCCGGGCGCGATGCTCTGGCCGTCGGGTCCCTGGGTGACCAGACCCTCGAAGAGGGCGGTGATGATGTGGTGCTCCGACACGCCGGTGACGGTGTGCGGGTCGAGGTCCTGGGGCTCGGCGCCGTTGCCGATGCGCAGGATTTTTTGGCCTTGGGCGGCGGGCGCCGGAGATTTGGAGCAGCCTGGAAAGACGAGCAGGCAGGCGAAGGCGAAGAAAGCGGCGAGCGGGGCGAGGGCGGAAAGGCGGGAGACGCGCATCGGGTTTGTGCGGACCGATTCCAGCCAGGGACCGCGCGAGGGCAAGCGCCCGCCCGCGCGGCCGCGTGGGTGCATGGCGCGGGTTGCGCGACGGGCGAGGGCTCGTAAGATCGCGGTATGGATTCAATTTCATCGGCCACCGGTCAAAAATCCGCCTGCGGGCTGCCCTCTAACGTGATCATCGACATGGCCGGTCGTCCGGTGCAGCGCACCGATGCGGAGTGGCGGGCCATGCTCACGCCCGAGCAGTATAGGGTGACGCGCCGGCAGGGCACGGAGCCGCCCTTTCAGAACGAATACTGGGACCACCACGAGGACGGGGTTTATTTCTCGGTGGGCAGCGACACGCCCCTGTTTGATTCGCGCGACAAGTTCGAAAGCGGCACGGGCTGGCCGAGCTTCACCCGTCCGATCGAGCCTAAGTTTGTCGGCGCGCAGGTCGACGAGAGTCATGGCATGCGCCGCGTGGAGGTGCACTGCGCGGTGGATGGCGGACATCTGGGGCATGTGTTCGAGGACGGTCCCAAGCCCACTGGTTTGAGGTTTTGCATCAACTCGGCCGCCCTGCGGTTCCTGTCGCGGGCGGATTACGAGGTTTGGGTAAAGTCCCGCGCCGGGGAGGCCTGAAGGCTTCGGCGGGCGGGGTGAATGGGAGCCCGCCTGCATGCTTTACAGCCCGGGCGGCCTCGGACCATAAGCGGGTTCGCTTTTTGGCCCCCTTCCCCCGCTTCACGCCGTGACCGTCCACTATCCCTTTCTCGTTTTTTCCCTTCTGCTGCTCTGGTTTCCGCGCAACTGGTTGCGTCACGGCGCGCGGGTGACGCCCAAGCCGCCGCGCCGCTACAACGTGCCCAAGCCCGAGCGCGACCCCTACGAGCGCACGGTGCATCCGCTGGAAGAGGCGGCCAAGCCCCGCAACTGGGTGGACTGGGGCCGCGCCGCGGTCGGCGCCTTCGGCGTGGCCGCGATGGCTTTCGAGCAGCCCGAGGGCACGCTGGGCGTGCACGCACCGACGGCGGCTTTGCAGGGCTTCGTGCTGGTGACGGCGACGCTTATCCAGATGATCCGGATCGAGACGCGCCTGAGCCTTTTCGCGCCGATCTTTTTTCTCCAAGGCATGACCTTTGGCGTGGCGGGCTGGCTGGTGGGCCTGCTCTCGATGTTGGGAAGCCTCGCGCTCACGCCCATTTTGCCCGGCCCGGGCGCGGTCTTGTTTGTGCAAGGCGGCTTGGTTCTTAGCCTCGGCATGCTTCTGCAAAAGGCCGCCCCCGTCGACCTCATGGTCCTCGCCGGCGCGATCTGGCTGCCGGTTCTTCTCAGCGTGCTTTTGAAAAAGCGGCTTTCGGCCTCGTTCGACAAAAAGCTGAAGGTCATCCCGCGGGATACGCGGGGCGAGGCGGCCTAAGCGCATGAGCGCGGGGGCAATGAGCGCGCCGGGCTGGCGCGTATGGATCGAGGCGACCCGGCCGCGCACGCTGCCGGCCGCGATAGCGCCGGTGTTGGTCGGCACGGCCCTGGCCGAGCGTTCCGGAGGCGCGTTGCCGGCCGCCGCCGCGGCCTGCCTCGGCTTCGCCCTACTGATCCAGATCGGGACCAATTTCGCCAACGACTACTACGACTTTCTAAAAGGCGCCGACACGGCGGAGCGGGTGGGGCCGCGGCGCGCGGTGGCGAGCGGCCTGATCCGCCCCTCGGCCATGCGCGCCGCCATGATCGCGGTCTTCGCGGCCGCGTTTGTCGTTGGTCTGACTCTCTTGGGGTATGGCGGCTGGCCCCTGCTGGTCGTGGGCGTGACTAGCATCGTCTGCGGCGTGGCCTACACGGGCGGGCCTTATCCGCTGGCTTATCACGGGCTGGGGGACGTTTTTGTCTTCATCTTCTTTGGCTTGGTTGCGGTGGGCGCGACCGCGTTCGTGCAGACGGGCGCGCTGGGAGCGGCGACGTGGATCGCTGGCTCGGGAGTCGGCGCGCTGGCGGCGAATATCCTGGTGGCCAACAACTATCGCGACGTCGAGACCGACGCCAAGGCGGGGAAGCGCACGCTGCTGGTCCGATGGGGCCGTGGCTACGGCCGGGCCCAGTTCGCCGTCTCGCACGCCGCGGCGGTGGCGGCGCCGATCGCGCTGGCCGGCCTGGGGGCGGCCAACCTGGCGCCCGCTTTATTCGTGGCGGTGGCGGCCGCGGCGGCGGGCGTGGTTCAGATTCGCCGCCTGCGGGCCGCGAATACTCCGGCGGCCTGCATCGCTCTGCTGGGCGCGACCGGCCGTTGGCTGGCGCTTTACGGTTTGTTGTTGGCCGGCGCGATCGTCTGGCGTTGACCCCCTGCGCGGCGCGCGGCCGTCGGGCCGGGCGCCTGGCTCAAGCCCAGCTGGCTAGGAATTGTTCCAAATCGTCGAGCGTGGGGCTCTGGGCGGTGCGCACATAGTGGCCGCTGGTGCATACGCCCAGGGCGAGGCAACCTTCCGGATCGAGGCCGAGGAGCTGGCCCTGGGAAAAACCGCCGTTGAAATGATCGCCCGCGCCGGTGGTGATGACCGGGTTTTCGCAATACGGCCCGGGGACCCAGGCGGTGCCGGCGGCGGTCGCGCAGGCGGCGGACTCGCGGGGATGGATGACCACGGTGGCGAGCCCGAGCTTCTCGCGGACGGCGGCGCAGGCGGCGCGCAGGCTGGCCTCGTCCTTTTCCGGGGCGGCCAGCCCGAGAACCGCCGTCACCTGCTGGGCCTCCTTCAGGTTCAGGCCGAGAGTCACGTGGCCAAAGGCGCCGAAGCGGGCGATCAGGCAAAGGGCCTCGAGCAGATCCTCGCGGGTGCGTTTTTCCGGGTCGGCGAGGTCGAAGAAGAAGGTGCGGGGCGCGGCGCCCGCGGGACGGGCGGGGAGGGAGGGCAGCACGGTCGTGACCAGATCGCGGAAGATCGCGGTCATGTTGGGGATCATGGTCCAGTTGACCAAGGCAACCAGATCGGCGGCCGCGAGTTCGGCGCGGAAGCGGGAGGCGCCCATGACTTCGTCGATCTTGGCGAGCGTGATGGTGTCGAGGCTGCGGAGCTGGCCGAGCATGAGCTTACCATCGCCAAACTCGACCGCGATGGTGGTGGCGGGTTCGCACAAAGAGACGACCTCGGCGCGCGCCGCGAAGCTCTGGAAAACGGAGTGCAGGGCCGGCTTGCCCAGCGCGCCCACGTAGGTGATGCGGGCTCCCCCGGCGAGCAGGGCCGCGGCCATGATGGGGCCGTTGCCGCCCAGCTTGTCCATCAGGGGGTAGAATTCGAGATTGGTGCTCTTGCCGGCCGCCCCGGCGATGCGGGCCGCGAACTCGGGGATGCTGTCGATGGTCGTGAAGGCTTCGCCTTGCCCGGTGCGCGTCGCCACGGGCTTCACGATGGTATCCACGAAGCCGTCCAGCCCCACGAGGGCGCGGCGGGCGGGGGCCTGGGCGCGGGCGGAACGCAGGGCGGCTAGAGCGCGGGTTTTGAAGAGGGACATGGGATGGACGGTTGCGGTCGGGCTGCGATTTGCGGAGGAAGGGGCCAGAAAGCCGCCGGCCCTGCCTGGTGCAAACGGGAAATGGTCGTTTGCTGGTGTATGGTAAATTCCCCGGGCAGACGCGGGGTTTTACATTGAAGGCGCGGGCGCGAAGGGGCTTCGTTTCGGCGACTCTCCCACGCACCCATTTTCCCGGACCATGCCCGACGTCTCGCCCGTATTCGCCACCAGCGTCAACCTCATCCAGGTGTTCACCACGACCGACGCCGTCGGTCAGGCGATCACCGTCGGCCTCGCGATCTTCAGCATCGTGGCATGGACGGTCATGTTCGGAAAATTCTCCGAGCTGAAGCGGCTGCGCCTGCTCAACCTCGCCTTCGAACAGCGGCTGCGCGACGAGCGCACGCTGCTCGATCTGCCCGAATCCTTCCGCACCCGCCGCTCCATCCCCTACGCCGACGTCTACGCCGACGCGGTCGAGGCCTACTGGCGCGCCGCGTCCATCCTTCAGGAAAAGGGCATCGACTCCAGCCGCGCCCGCCTCGAGCACGCCGAAAACGGCATCCAGCGCTCCATCGCCCGCCAGACCCTGCGCTACGAAAGCAGCATGATCTTCCTCGCCTCCATCGTGTCCGGCGCGCCCTTCCTCGGCCTCTTCGGCACCGTGTGGGGCGTCATGGAGGTGTTCTCCGCCATCTCCCACCAGGCCCAGGCCAACCTGCAGACCCTCGCCCCCGGCGTGTCGGCCGCGCTCATGACCACCATCGCCGGCCTCGTGGTGGCGATCCCGTCCGTCTTCGGTTACAACGTGCTCCTCACCAAGACCCGCCAGCTCTCCACCGAGCTGGAAAACTTCGCCTCCTCGCTCGCCGACCGCCTCGAGCTCGAGTCCAAGTGAGCCCCGCGCCGCGCAAACTGTAACCGAGAAACGGATACGACCATGGCCCGCACCTTCAGGCGACACCGCCAGATGCACGCGCTCTCCGAGCTGAACGTGACCAACCTGCTCGACCTGGCCTTCGTGCTGCTGATCATCTTCATGATCGCCACGCCGCTCATTAACCAGGAGCAGACCCTGCCGGTGAACCTGCCCGTCGAGTCGATGAGCCAGCAGACGCCGCCCGACAAGGACACGAAGTTCGTGTCCGTCACGGTGCGCGCCGACGGCACCTACCTGATCGACGCCGACGGCAACCGTCCCGTCTCCGTGCGCGAGCTTCCCGGCCGGCTCAAGGCCCTCGCCGTCTCCGGCCCCGCGGGCAAGCAGCCCGTCATCCGCATCCGGGCCGACGCCACCGTGCCCTACCAGAAGATCATCACCCTGATGGACGAACTCAAGAAGGCCGGTCTCGGCCGGGTGAGCTTCGACACCCAGGTGCAAAGCTGATCCCGGACGCCGGAACCCGCCCCGTCCCGCACGGTCCATCCCGTCCCCGCTCCTTTCGCCGCCTCGCGAGAAATGCCCACGTTCGCCAAACCCGTCAGCTACGGCCCCAGCAGCGCCGCCGATCCCAACGAGGGCCGGCGCTTCGGCGGCGCGTTCTGGCTGTCGGCGACCATTCACGGACTCATCCTCGGGCTCCTGCTTTTCCTCACCCTCGTGGTCGGCGAGCGGGTGGTGCCGCAGACCAAGATCTTCGAGTTGGTCGCGGGCGAGGGCGACGACTTCATGGCCACCGAGGCTCCCGCGGGCAGCGAGGCCGGGCAGGCCGAGAGCGGGGAGATCAATTTCACCACGCCCACCGAGGTTCCCACCTGGACCCCGCCCGCGCCCGACCCCGAGCCGGCCGCGCCCGCGCCTCCGCCCACGCCGGTCAGCCGGGTGGAGCCGACCCCCGCCGAGCCGGTCAAGCCGGTCGTGAAACCCGAGCCGGTCACGCCGCCCGTCCCCAATTTCACCCGGCAGATCAACCGCAAGCTCGCCAACGAGAAGAAAAAGGCCGACCGCGAGATCCAGAAACAGCGCGAGGCCGACACCCGAGCCGCCAAGGAACGCGAGCTCGCGAGCAAGCGCATGTCCTACGACGAGTTCGCCAAGAGCACGGGCAAATCGTCCTCGCGCTCGACCGCCGGCGGCGGCACCGGCGCTCCGGGCCCGCGCGTCGACGCCAGCGGGATCAAGAAAGGCGTGACCGGCGGCACCGGCGCCGGCTCGAAGGGCGCGGGCGGCACCGCCCTCAGCGCCTCGGCGGAGGGCTCGGCCATGGAACGCTATTTTTCCATGCTGCGCAGCCGCCTGCGGGAGAACCACGAGAAGCCCGGCGGCCTCAGCGATCTGCTCAACGCCGAGGTGCAGTTCACCATCGCGGCCAACGGCTCCATCTCCGGCGTGCGCATCGTGCGCTCCTCGGGCAATTCCGATTTCGACCAGTCCGTCATCGAGGCCTTCTCCCGCGTGAGCATGCCCGCCCGTCCCGACGGAAAGACGGACACGATCAAGCTCGTCTTCCGCATGAAGGAGCTGGACGGCCGCTGAGCCGTCCGGGTCTCCTGTCGGGGGTCAGGGCGCGTCTCCCGGCGCCCGCACGTCGAGCACATAGGCGCCCAGCAAGTGGCGCGCGAGGTAGCCGTGCGTCACGCGTCCGTAGCCGCCCTGGCCCCAGCGCGGGCCGTAGGAGTTTTTGAATACAAAGACGGCGTCCTCGATCCGCCCCGTCGCGCACTCGTAGCCCACGATAGTCACCGCGTGGGCCGCGCCCGGCGCGGGGGACTGGGCGGAGAGCACGCCGGCGCGTATGGCGCGCTCATTCGGCCAGCGCAGGCCGACGGGCACGGGGAAGCCCGTGTTCAGCGCATGCACGATGCGGGGCGCGACTATGGCGGGCTCGCGTCCCGGCAGCGGGGCGATGAAAACCTGACGCCGCGCGCGCGCGCGCTCGATCAGCGCCGCGTCGGGCTCGCGCGACGCACCGGCGCGGGGCGGCGCGTCGGCCTCGGCGGGTATGCCGTAGGTCTGGAGCGCGGCGATCACCTCGGTCAGGGTGAACCCCTCGTCCTCCACAAGTTCCCCGGTGGCCGGATCTCGCAGCAGGGACGACGCCGGGGAGGAAAGACCGAGGCTGCGGCGCGTGGCCCAGATCAGATAATCCTCCGAGAGGCGTTCCACCGCGCCATCCGGTCCCGCGCCTTGGAATTCCAGCGCGCTTACCACCGCGTAGACCGCGCAGCTCGGTCGCCTTCCTTGATTTTTCGCCGCCAACCCCAGGCGAATGAAGTCCGGCTGCAAAGTCTGGCGGAGGCGCAGTTCGGGGGCGCTTTCATAGGCGAGAAACAGCGCCTCGAGCCGGGATGTGGCCCGCGGCCAGGCGTCGGCGGATGCGGCGTCTTTCGCCGGCGGCGCCGCGCGCGGAAGGGGCGCGGGAGGCGTTTCCTCGGGGGCCGCGGCGGGGTCGAAGCCCAGCCGATTCTGCATCGTGGCCGGGAGGTCGCGCAGGCGCGCGGAGCCGAGGCCGTCGCGATGGGTGAAGAAAACGCTGCGTTCATCGCGCGAGCGAACCTTTACCTCGTGGAAAGTCCGCTTGCCGAGCGTCAGCGTGCCAAGCTCCAAGCCGTTCACGGACGCGACGGACTCCGCCGGCGACGGCGAGCAAAAGAGGAGAAGCAGCGGCAAAAAGCGACGCACCATGCGGGGGAGCCGCAGCATGGGTTTACCCCCCGCCGAGACAAGGGACCAATCGTGTCCGGGCCCCGTTTCTATCGTCCGCTTTCGCCCGTTCTCGGAGTGCGAGACAATCCAAACCGCCGTGTAACCTATTGGGTTACACGGCCTGTTTCCCGAGGCGAAGGAGCAGGGTTTTAACCGGCCAGTGTAACCTATTGGGTTACACCGGCTGGGCGGGAGGGGGGCGGCGCAGGAGGCCGCGGCCGGGGGCCAGACAGAGGGCGGCGACAAAAACGGCCGCCTGAATGAGCACGATGCAGGCGGCGGGCGAGGCGTCGGCGAAGAAACTGACATAGGCGCCCGCGAGCGTGGAGCCCACCGCCACGAGGACCGCCACCGCCAGCATGCGGTCGAAACGGCGGGTGAGGAGAAACGCGGTCGCGCCCGGGGTCACCAGCATTGCGATCACCAGGATGATGCCCACCGCCTGCAGCGCGGCCACGATGGCGAGGGCGAGCAGGGCGAGCAGCAGGGTGTCGAGCGCGCGCAAGGGCAGGCCGAGCACGCGCGTCTGCGCCGGGTCGAAGGCGGCGAGCAGGAGCGTGCGGCGCAGCACGAGCACGACGCCGAGCACGAGCGCGCAGAGGATGGCGGTCTGCCGCAGCTGGGCGGGCTCGATGCCGAGCAGGTTGCCAAACAGGATGTGGTCGAGGTGGAGATCGCTCGGCGTGCGCACGTGCAGCACGAGACCGAAGGCGAAGAGACCGGTGAAAACCACGCCCATCACCGTGTCCTCCTTCACGCGGGTGTGGCGCTTGATCCAGCCGGTGGCGGTGGCGCAGAGCAGACCGCTGGCGAAGGCCCCGACGCCGAGGGGCAGGCCCGCGATGTAGGCGAGCACGATGCCCGGCAGCACGGCGTGCGAGACGGCGTCGCCCATCAGCGACCAGCCGCGCAGGACGAGAAAACACGAGAGCACGGCGCACACCGTCGCGACCAGCGCGCCAAGCGCGAAGGCCTGGAGCATGAAGTCGTGGTGAAAGGGTTGCAGGAGCGTCTCCATGGCGCGGGCGGGCTCAGGTTTTCGCCGCCGGCATGGGGCAGGTGGCGGCGCGCGCGCGGCGACCGGCGAGCAGGCCGTGCCGGGGCGCGAAAACGAAGGCGGCGAGAAACAGCAGGGTCTGGAGCACGACGATGCAGCCGCCGGTCGCGCCATCGAGGAAGTAGCTGGCGTAGGCTCCGGCGAAGGCGGTCGCGCCGCCGATCAGGGCGCCGAGCAGAAGCATGCGCCCGAAGCGATCGGTGAGCAGGTAGGCGGTCGCGCCGGGCGTGATGAGCATGGCGACCACGAGGATGGCGCCCACGGCCTGGAGCGCGGCCACGGTCGTCGCGGAAAGCAGAAGCAGCAGCGTGAGGTGGAGCACGCGCACGCGCAGGCCGAGCACGCGGGCTTGGTTGGGGTCGAAACTGAAGAGCAGCAGATCGCGCCACTTCAGGGCGATGACGGCCACGCACACCGCCGAGATGGCGACGAGCTGGGCGACGTCCTCGGGCGCGATGGCGAGCACGTTGCCGAAGACGATCGACTTGAGATCAAGCGCGGCGGGGAAGAGGGAGATGAGCAGAAGGCCGAAGGCGAAGAAGGCGGTGAACACCACGCCGATGACCGCGTCCTCGCGCACCGGCGTGCGCAGCTTCACGAACGACATCGCGGCGGCGGCGAGCAGGCCGCTGGTGAACGCGCCCAGGGCGAAGGGCAGCCCGGCAAGGTAGGCGAGAGCCACGCCGGGCACGACGGCGTGGGAGAGCGCGTCGCCTAGCAGCGACCAGCCCTTCAGCGTGACGAAGCCCGACAGCAGTCCGCATACCGCGCCGACGAGCGCGCACACCCACAGCGCGGTGCGCATGTAGTCGTAGGCGAAGGGCTCCAGCAAAACGTCGATCATGGATTTACTGCGGGCTCGGGGGCGGGGAGCCGGGGGAGGCCTCGCGCTCGGCGATGAGTTTTTCGTGGGCGCGGCGGTCGAGGTATTCGAGGTGTCCTCCCTGGCCGAGGACGAGCGGGCGTTCGTCGTCGGTGAGCACGGTGACCTGGCGGCCGTCGTGGGCCTCGACGGTGGAGCGGGAAAGGTCGAAGTGACGCAAGGCGCCGCCGAAGGCGCGGGCGAGGTTGGCGGCGGTGAACACCTCGGCGGTCGGGCCGCAGGCGAGCACGGTCCGGTTGATGAGCACGACCTGGTCGCAGAATTCGGGCACGGAGCCGAGATTGTGGGTCGAGACGAGGATGAGCCTGCCCTCGGCGCGGAGTTCGCGGAGAAGAGTGACGATGGCCTCCTCGGTCTTCACGTCGACGCCGGTGAAGGGCTCGTCGAGCAAGATGACGCGGCTTTGCTGGGCGAGGGCGCGGGCGACGAAGGCGCGTTTTTTTTGCCCGCCGGAAAGCTCGCCGATCTGGCGGTCGCGCAGCTCCCAGAGGCCGACGCGGCGCAGCGCGGCCTCGACCGCGGCGCGGTCGGCGGCGCGCGGGATGCGGAGGAAATTCATGTGGCCGTAGCGGCCCATCATCACGACGTCGTGCACGCTGACGGGGAAGGTCCAGTCGACCTCCTCGGTCTGGGGCACGTAGGCGACCCAGCCGCGGCGCTGGGCCTCGCGCACGGGCGCGCCGCCGAGGGTGACGCGGCCCGCGGTGGGCGCGACGAAGCCCATCAGGGCCTTGAAGAGGGTGGATTTGCCCGAGCCATTCACGCCGACGAGGGCGCAGATGGTGCCGCCGGTGAGGGCGAAGCTGGCGTCGACCAAGGCGGTGTGGCCGTTGGGATAAGTGACGGCCACGCCTTCGGCGGCGAGGGTGAGGGGGGCTTCGGCGGCGGGTGCGCTCATGGGGCTCAGTCCAGCGCGACCGAGTCGCCGAGGAAGCCGCGCACGATGGTGCGGGCGTTGGTTTCGAGCAGGGCGAGGTAGGTGGGAGCGGGGCCGTCGGCCGTGGTGAGCGAGTCGACGTAGAGGACGCCGCCGTAACGCGCGCCGGTCTCGCGCGCGACCTGGCGGGCGGGCTTGGGGCTGATGGTGCTCTCGCTAAAAACGACGGGGATCTGGTTCGCGCGGACGGCGTCCACCACGGCGCGGACCTGGCGCGGCGTGCCCTGGGAGTCGGCGTTTATGGGCCAAAGATAGAGCTGCTTCAGGCCGTAGTCGCGGCACAGGTAGGAGAAGGCGCCCTCGCTGGTGACAAGCGTGCGCTGGGCTTCCGGGATGCGGGCGAGCCGGGCGCGCATGGGGGCGTCGAGGGCGCGGATTTTTTCCGCGTAGGCGGCGGCGTTGGCGGCGTAGGCGGAGGCGTTGGCCGGGTCGGCCTTGGCAAGGGCGGCGCGGATGTTTTCGACGTAGATCAGGGCGTTGGCGGGCGACATCCACGCGTGGGGGTTGGCCTTGCCGGAGTAGGGGCCGGAGGAGATCGACATCGGCTCGATGCCGGCGGTGAGCACGGCCGAGGGCACGTCCTTCACGCGGGAGAAAAACTTCTCGAACCACGCCTCGAGGTTGAGGCCGTTCCACAGCACGAGGTCGGCGCGGGAGGCGCGCACGATGTCCTGCGGCGTGGGTTCGTAGCCGTGGATCTCGGCGCCGGGCTTGGTCAAGGACTCCACCTCGGCGCGGTCGCCCGCGACGTTGCGGGCCATGTCGGCCAGGATGGTAAAGGTAGTGAGCACGCGAATACGGCGAGGCTCGGCGCCTTCGGAGGCGGGCGCGGCCCGCAGCGCGGAACCGAAAAACAGGGCGACAACCAGCGAGACCAGAAAGGGAAGGCGTTGGCGTGGCATGAGCGGACGCTGCTCAAGCAAATATTAGGGTCAACTAACATTTGTAGTTTTGGCCATTATTGTGGGCGTGGGATGGAGTCCTCGGGCGATTTTCCACCAAATAAGTGCGTTTTCGCGTTTGCCACGGACGAGGCTTTGGGGTTCAATCTTAGGTAAGTTAACCCACATACCTAACATGGCTCGTATCTACAACAATATCACCGAGACGATTGGTAACACGCCGCTGGTGCGCCTCAACCGCACCGCCGAGGCCCATGGCGCTCAGGCGGAGATTTTGCTCAAGCTCGAGTTCTTCAACCCGCTTTCGAGCGTCAAAGACCGCATCGGCAACGCGATGGTCGAGGAAGCCTTGAAGTCCGGTCGCATCAACCAAGACACGATCCTCATCGAGCCCACTTCGGGCAACACGGGTATCGCGCTCGCCTTCGTGGCCGCCGCGAAGGGTCTAAAGCTCATCCTCACCATGCCCGAGACGATGTCGCTCGAGCGCCGCAAGCTGCTCAAGATCCTGGGCGCCAAACTCGTTCTTACCGAGGGCGCCAAAGGCATGAAGGGCGCGATCGCCAAGGCCGAGGAGCTGAACGCCAAGATCCCGAACAGCGTCATTCTCCAGCAGTTTGCCAATCCCGACAATCCCGCCGTCCACCGCAAGACCACCGCGGAGGAGATCTGGCGCGACACCGACGGCAAGGTCGACTTCGTCGTCTCCGGCGTCGGCACCGGCGGAACCATCACCGGCGTCGGCGAGGTGCTGAAGGCCAAGAAGCCCGGCGTGAAGATC
>JAIXVY010000140.1 GCA_027482505.1 Opitutaceae bacterium
CGTCACCTTGTTGGCTTTCAACGTGCCGCGCATAAAGCCGACTTCCGCCGCATGAGCACTCCCGGCCAAGACGAACACAATCTCGCGGAGGAGCCCGCCGTGCGGCTGCTCACGCGGGGCTTTGGCTACCGGCTGCTCACGGCGGCGGAGATCGAGGAGGATCGCGAGTCGGCCATGACGGGCATCCTCACCCGGCGCTTTGCCCGGAAGGTGCGCGAGTTAAATGAAACGCCGGATGATCCGCAGCGCCCGCCCCTCACCGATGCCCAGCTCGCGCGCGTCCTGCGCGCTGTCACCGTGCCAGACGCGGTGGGCCTGATGGAGGCCAACCAGAAGCTGCATACCCTGCTCGCCCATGGGCTCTCGGTGGAGCATCACTTTGGCGATTTGCGCGGGCAACAGGGGCGCGACATCCGCCTGATCGACTACGAGCGGCCGGAGCGAAACGAGTTCGCGCTGGCGCGGCAGTTCGTGGTGCGCGGCGCGCGGCGGCGGGTGGTGGCCGATCTGGTGCTCTTCATCAACGGCCTGCCGGTCGTGGTGATCGAGTGCAAGAGCCCGCACCTGGCCGATCCCATCGGCGATGCGGTGCGCCAGCTCGAACGCTACCAGGAGGGCGGCGACGACTTCCTCGGGCAGGGCGCGCCGGCCCTTTTTAACACCGTGCAAATCCTCGTCGCCACCTGCGGCACGCAGGCGCGGTGTGGCACCGTGCTCACTCCGGCGCGTTATTTCACGGCGTGGAAGGAGGCTTGGCCGCTGAGCGAGGGCGAACTGTGCGAACTCACCGGGCGCGAGGCGGCGGCCGATCTCACCGCGCAGGAGCTGCTGCTCTGCGGCATCGGCCGGCCCGCGTCGTTGCTGGAGCTGGTTCGCACCTTCGTGGCCTTCGAGACCGAGCACGGGCGCACGGTAAAAAAGCTCGCCCGCTACCAACAGTTTCGCGCGGTGGGCCGGGCGATGCAGCGTATCCGCGCGGCGGAGACCTCGGGCCAGCGAGGCGGCGTGGTCTGGCACACCCAGGGCTCGGGCAAATCGCTCACCATGCACTGGCTGGCGGTGAAGCTGCGCCGCGAGGCGGCGTTGAAAAATCCGCTGCTCGTGGTGGTGACCGACCGCGTGGACCTCGACCGGCAGATCGGCGACACCTTCGCGCACTGCGGCTTTCCCAACCCCGAGCGCGCGGAGTCGGGGGCGATGCTGCGCAAGCTGCTGAGCGCGGGCGCGGGCCGCACCGTGCTGACGACGATCCAGAAATTCGGCGACCGGGCGGCGGACGAGGCCGCTTTCACGACCGAGGCGAACGTCTTCGTGCTGGTGGACGAGGCGCACCGCTCGCAATACAAGCAGCTCGCGGCGCTCATGCGCGCGGCGCTGCCTCATGCGTGTTTTCTTGGGTTTACCGGCACGCCCATCGACAAGCGAGATCGCAGCACGCCGCGGGTGTTTGGCGCGGTTTTTGACAAGTATCGCATCCAGGACGCGGAGGCCGACGGGGCCACCGTGCCCATACTCTACGAGCCGCGCATGGCCGAGTTGCACGTCGAGGGGCAGAGCATCGACAAACTCTTCGACCGCACTTTCGCGACCTACTCGCGCGAGGAGCGCGAGCGCATCAAGGCCCGCTACGCCACCAAGTCGGCGCTGGCGGAGGTGAAGGAGCGCATTCGCGTCATCGCGCTCGATCTGGTGGAGCACTACGAGGCGCGCATTCGGCCCAACGGGTTCAAGGCGCAGGTGGTGGCGTGCAGCCGCGAGGCGGCGGTGGCCTACGGCGAGGCCCTGCGCGAGCTCTTGCCCGAGGGGCTGGAGAGCGCGGTCATCATCACGGTGACGGCGGCCGATCCGGCGCGCCTGCAAGCGCACCGCCACTCGGCGGAGGCGGAGCAACGGCTGATCGAACGCTTCAAACAGCGCGACGATCCGCTGGGCGTGTTGATAGTCTGCGACAAGCTGCTGACGGGTTTCGACGCGCCGATCGAGCAGGTCATGTATCTCGACAAGGGGCCGATCGAGCACGACCTCCTGCAGACCATCGCGCGCGTCAACCGCACCGCCGACGGCAAGACTTACGGACTGATCGTGGACTACTGGGGCGTGTCGGAGGATTTGCAGGAGGCGCTGGGACTGAAGGCGGACCTGTTTGACCCGGCGGACATCGGCCAGGTCGGCGACGTGCTGCGCCCGCTCTCGGAGCGCGTGCGCGAGCTGGAGGCGGCGCGGCGCGGGGCGCTGCGATTCTTCGGCGGCCTGGCGCGGGAGGACGTGGAGGCTTGGGTGGAGCGCGTGGAGGCGCAGGCGGCGCGCATCGAGTTTCAGCTCGCGTTTCGCGCCTTCGCTCGGGCGATGGACGAAGTGCTGCCGGAGCCGGCGGCGCTGCCCTACACGGACGATCTGAAGTGGCTCGGGCTGGTGCACCTGGCGGCGCGGCGACGGCTGCGCGACGCTTCGCTCGACCTGGCAGACTGCGGAGCCAAGGCGCGCCGGCTCATCAGCGACTACGTGCGGGCGCGCGGTGTGACGGTGCTGCTCGACGCGCCGGTGTCGGTGTTTTCCCAGAAGTTTGACGACTACGTGCGCACGCTCGGTTCGCCCGAGGCGCAGGCCAGCGAGATGAAACACGCGTTGACCCACGAGATCAGCGTGCGCGCAGAAGAGAACCCCGTGCTCTATAGATCATTGCGCGAGCGGTTGGAGGAAGTCATCCGCATGGCGCGCGAGGAGCGTTTGCAGGCGGTCGAGCAACTGCGCCGCTTGCGGGGCGTGGCCGAGGATCTGCGGGCGACGACGCGGCTGGCGAGCGAGATGGGGTTCAGCGACGACCGTGCGTATGCGTTTTATCGTTTGCTTGAGGAGAGCGCGTTGCCGGAAGGCGCGTTGAACGAAGATCAGGCACCCTATGGCGGCAAAGCGCCGGTGAATGCGGCGCGTCGCGAGTTGGCGGAAGAGGTGCTGCGCACGCTCGAAAGTCTGGCGGTAATCGACTGGACGCAAAAAGACGACGTGCAGCGGCTCATGCGGCGGCGGATCAAGGAGAAGCTGCGCGAGGCGGGCTACTCGTTGGAAGAAATGGAGCCGCTCACGCTCAAGTTGATGGAGCTGGCGCGGCACCGCCTCGCACAATGAGCCGCGCGATCAAGCACCGCGTGGAGGTGAACCAGCAGGCGGTGGACATCTGGCTGGTGCGCACGGCGCAGCGCAAACGCACCATCGCGCTGCAAATCAGTCCCGAGGGGAGGCTCTCGGTGCGCGCGCCGCTGCGCACGCCTCTCGCCAAGGTGGTGGAGATTGTGCGGAAAAAAGCGGAGTGGATTCACCTTCATCAGGCGGGTTTTTTCGGGCTGGTCCCGGAGCCGAGTCCGCCCAGGGAATTCGTCGCGGGGGAATCGTTTCATTTCCTCGGGCAGCAATATCGCCTCAAGGTCGAGCAAGCGGAAGCCGGAGAGCGCGCGACGGTGACGGGGAAATACTTTTGCGTGTCGTGCGCCAAAGAGCCGGCACGGGGAAAAGCCAACGCGAAGGAGCAAATCCGCGCGCAGCTGGAAAGCTGGTATATCCAGCAAGCGAAGGAGTTTTTGCCGGGGCGCATCGAGCGCTGGAAAATCAAGTTGGGGATTGATGCCGAGCACAGGCTGGTCGTAGCCGATCAGAGCCGGCGGTGGGCGAGTTGTGGCGCCGGCGGGGTGATTCGGTTCAATTGGAGGCTGATGGGCGCGCCGATCTCGCTGGTAGACTATGTGATCGTGCACGAACTTTGCCACCTGAGATGGCCGAACCATTCGGCCACCTTCTGGCGGGAGCTGCTGCGCGTGATGCCGGACTATCCGGAGCGCGAGCGCCGGTTGGCGATCAAAGGCGCGGCATTTGGATTTTAGGTTTTTGGCCGGTGCTCTTTAGGAGAGGCGGCGCGGGGCTCAAGGCAGGTCGACGCGGAAGCGGGTTAAGCGGCTTGGGCCGCGAATGCCGAGGGTTCCCCGCGCCGTATCCGCGCTGTTCAACCTGGAATCTGCTACAGTCGCGGATTCTGCGATGAAGCCCCACCTCGCCTCGCCGGACAACTCTGGCGCCCTCGAGTCGCGGGCGTGCGATTTTCCGCGTTTGCCCCGCGCTCGGGCGTCCGTTGACGTGTTCGGTTTCCTCCATGTCCGCCGCCTCGCCCTCCGCCTCCGCCGCCATTCCCAACGTTCTCGCCGAGCGCTACGCCTCGCCGCTCATCAAGGACATCTGGTCGCCCACCGGTCGCATCGCCATCGAGCGCGACTACTGGATCGCGGTCATGAAGGCCCAGCGCGAACTCGGCCTCGCCATCCCCGCCAAGGCCATCGCCGCCTACGAGAAGGTCAAAAACCAGATCGACCTCGCCGACATCGACGCCCGCGAACGCGTCACCCTCCACGACGTCAAGGCCCGCATCGAGGCCTTCAACGCCCTC
>JAIXVY010000230.1 GCA_027482505.1 Opitutaceae bacterium
CGCGCGCGGCCTCGTCGAAGGCCTCGCGCATGCCGGCGTGCATGAGCCAGTGGCCCACGCGGATCGTCGTCTTTCCGTCATTCGCGCGCGCGCCGCCGCGGGTCAGGGCCTGCCAGGCCGAGACGAGAAAAACGAGGATCAGCAGTCCCAGGCCGAGATGGTTTCGCCAGGCGGTTTTTTTGTTCATGGCCGGGCGGATGCTTCGGGATGGGCGGCCCTGAGTTCGGCCAAAAGGCGGCGGACGGTGGAGACGCGGGAGTCGCGGCTGCGCTCGTGAAGAAACGCCTCGTAATGGGCGATGGCCAGGGCGGCGTCGCCCGTCTCGCGAGCGAGGTTGGCGATGGTCAGATCCGCCTCCGCGTCGCGGTCGGGCTGGCGGTAGCCGATGGCGCGGGCGGCGCGGAGGTGCGGGAGGGCGGCGAGCTCCTCGCCTTGCTCGAGCAAGAGCCGGCCGCGCAGGGCTCGCAGTTCGCGAAGCGCGGCGGGCGTGCGCGCGGCTGCGATCAGTTCATCCAGTCGCGCCCCCACCTCGGCCGGTCGCGGGGCGGGCGCGCCGGACGGGGGATAGGCGGTCATGAGCGCGAGCCGGACCGCGGCCTGTTCGGCGAGCGGATGGCCGGCGTGTTCGCGCAGGAGCGACTCGTAGCGCTCGCGCGCCTCGTCCGGCCGGGGCGGGGAAAGGTGGTCCTCGGCGATGCGGGCGAGGAGGAGGCGCGCGGCGACGGGGAAAAACGGGTCCGCGGGCTCGCGCGAGGCGATGCGCTCGAGAACGGCGCGGGCTTGCTCGACGTTTGCCTGCGAGCGGGGCTGGCGGCCGAGCAGGGCCGAAGCGTGGGCCAGCGCCAGCCTGGCGTCGTCGGGCGCGGCGGCGTGGCGGCGGGCGAACTCGTCGGAGGCGGCGGCGTAGTCGAAACGAAGCGCGTCCTGCCAGGGGTCCGGCGCGGCCGGGGCCGCGGCCCGTGCGGCCGCGACGGCGGCGAGCGCAAAGGCGCCCAGGGCGAAACTGAAGGGGCGGGGCATGGTCTCCAAAGGGGCGACAGACGGCGGGGCGTCAACTCCATGCGGCCGCGTCGCGCGGGCTTGGTCCCGAAGGTGAACAAAAAAGCCGCCCCGGCGAAGGGGCGGCTTGGCAAAGATCAGCGGCGCTTTTTGGGCGCGGGCTTCTTTTTCTTTTTGGGCGTGTCGTCGTCGTCCTCGTCGTCGGAGTCGTCTTCGTCCTCTTCCTTTTCTTCGTCCTCGTCGTCGTCGCCGCCCGCGGCCTTGGGCTTGTCGTCGTCGTCGGCCTCCTCTTCGTCCTCGTCCCACTTGAGGGAGGCGTCGTTCTTGATCGCCTCGTCGTCCTCGTCGTCGACGTCGGGCAGATCGGCGTCGTCGATCTCGGCGTCGTCCTCGGTGGCGGCGGCGCGCTCGCCCTCGTCGTCGTCCTCGTCGAAGCCGGCGGGGGTGAAGTCGAGGATGGCGCAGAGTTCGTCGAACACGTGGACGGCCTTGCCCTCGATGAAGCTGGCGTTCTGGTCCTCGCGGAGCTCGTCCTCGACCTCGTCGACGGTGAGCTTGGCCTCGAATTTGAAGACGTCGTTGAGCAGCTTGACGCGGCAGCGGGTGAGGTGGTCGAGCAGGTCGGCGAAGGGGCCGTTCTCGTCGTCCACCACGTCGGCGAGGATGAAGAGCTTCTCGTCGGAATCGAAGACGGAGTCCTTTACGCGCTTCAGGCGGATGCGGCCCTTGGAGGCCTCTTTTTCTATGCGGAAGGGGATGAAGGCGGCCTCGAAGACGTCCTGGTCGAAGCCGTAGTCGCGGAGGGGCTCGCAAAGCTCGATAAGGTGGGCGGCTTGGCGCGGATCGATGATGCTAAGACCGTCGGTGTCCCAGCGGACGGGGTCGCTGACCTCGTCCACCCACCAGTTGTGGTCTTCGCCGAGACGAACAATGCACCAGTCGAGAATTGCGGAGGAGTTGGCCATGATTTCTTAGGAAAATGGAGGGGATTCGGGCGCAGCCATGCGAACGGCGCGGGGCGAGTCAAACCGCGAAAATCGACTTTTTTCACGCATGGGAACGGACCGCGGTCGCCGGGCGGCGGGCGGAGCGGGACCGGCACTTGCTTTCGGGAAATCTCCCGGCGAACGTGCGGGCAATCATGGGTGCCATATACGACAGTCTGGTGAAGCCTATCCTGTTCCGCATGGATCCGGAGGAGGCGCATGAACACGGCGTGGACGCGCTGGCGTGGCTCGGCCGCGCCGGCCCCCTGTGCCGCATTCTGGAGGCTCTGAACCGCCTCGATCCGGCCGTGCATCGGCCGGTGAAGGCCTTCGGCCTGGAGTTTCCCAACGCGGTGGGACTAGCGGCGGGCTTCGACAAAAACGCCCGGGCCTGGCCGGCGGCGGCGGCGCTCGGCTTCGGCCACGTGGAGATCGGCACCGTCACGGCCCTGCCCCAGCCGGGCAACCCGCAGCCGCGTCTCTTCCGCTACCCCGAGCAAAAGGCGGTCATCAATCGCATGGGTTTCAACAACGAGGGCAGCGAGGCGGTCGCCGCGCGTCTCGCTTCGCAGCCCGCCGTGGGGCGCCGGCGCATCCCCCTCGGGGTGAATCTCGGCAAATCGAAGGTCACGCCGAACGAGGAGGCCACGCAGGATTACCTGACCAGCTTCGGACGTCTCGCCGACCACGCCGACTACGTGGTGGTGAACGTCTCCAGCCCCAACACCCCCGGGCTGCGCGCGCTCCAGGACGAAAAGCCCCTGCGCGAACTGCTCGGCGCGCTCAGCGCGGCCAACCGCGCCCGCGGCGACGGCCGGCGGCCCCTGCTGCTCAAGATCGCCCCGGATTTGAGCTGGCCGCAGATCGACGCCGCGCTGGGCGTGATCGCCGAATTCGCGCTGGACGGCATCATCGCCACCAACACTACCCTCGCGCGGCCCGGTCCTTTCGCCGACGTCGGGCAGACGGGCGGCCTGAGCGGCGCGCCGCTGCTGCGCCGGAGCACGCAGATCGTTTCCTATATTTCCCGTCGCACCGAGGGCCGCCTTCCGATCATCGCGGCCGGCGGCATCACCGACGAGGCCGGCGCGGGCGAGAAACTCGACGCGGGCGCGACGCTGGTGCAGGTCTACACCGGCATGATCTACGAGGGCCCGTTTTTCCCGGCCCGCCTCGCCCGCGCCTGCGCGGAGCGGCAGCGCCAGGCGATCAACTGGTAGGTCTATTCCCGGCCGCGTGTCGGGAGCCGGCGTCTTTGCCGGCTCTTTTCTAAATCCCCCGCTCGCCTGCTGTTAATCGGGTGGTCGGGGTCTAGCTTTCTTGCGCGTTCATGCAAGGCGGCGCGCCGCGCAAGCTGCGGCGCCGGCCGGGGCCGCGACGTGATTTGGCCAAACTTCCGGATCGGGCGCAATATGTGGACTAAAGCGTCATCGGCCGCTTTTGCGTTCGATTTAAAATCGCCGGCGGCGCTATGTAGTCGCCACACGATTTTTTTTCGCCCTCGCGCCCTTCGCTTTCCACCCCGTTCCTCCCGCCATGGTTCCGACCGTGCTGATCAGCATCGACACCGCCACGACGTGGGGGCGGCGCATCGTTTCCGGCGTGCTCGATTATGCGCAGCAGGAGGGGCCGTGGCACTTGCACATCGAATCCAACGGGGTCGAGCGGCGCATGAACTCGGGGCGCGGCTTCAAGTTCGACGGGGTGGTGGCGCGCATAGGCTCGCAGGCAGAGGCGGAGTGGCTGAGCGCGGCGGGCAAGCCGGTGGTCAACGTCTCCTCGATTCCGCTGGAGGGAGTCGATTTTCCCCGCGTGATCACCCACCAGGCGGCCTCGGCGCAAGTGGCGGCGGGCCTGTTTCGCAGCCGGGGCTTCGATCATTTCGCCTACGTGGGCAACCCCGCCGCGGGCTACGTGCAGGTGCAGTTCGCGCACTACGCGTCCATCTTGGCCGAGCAGGGCCGGAGCTGCGCGTTTTTCGCCGAGTCCGATCACGAGCAGAAGCTCGCGCGCTGGGTGCGCAAGCTGCCCAAGCCTTGCGGCGTCTTTTGCTGGGGGCCGAGCATAGGCCGCCAGGTGATCGACGCCTGTCTGGAAAACGGCATCCGCGTGCCCGACGACGTGGCGGTCCTCGGCTCGGACTTCGACGACCTGATCAGCCGCGCCTCCTATCCCCCGCAGTCGGGCATCCGCTACGCCTGCGAGCAGATCGGCGGCCTGGCGGGCGCGCTGCTGGCGCGCATGATGGCCGGCGAGGAGATCGCCCCGCGCGACGTCGAGGTGGAGCCGCTGGGCGTGGTGGAGATGCTCTCCACCGACACGCTCGCGGTGGCGGACAAACGCATGGCCGAGGCGATGCGTTTCATCCTGAAAAACTTCGACCAGCCGATCCGCATGGAGGAGGTGCTGAAGGCCAATCCGATGTCGCGGCGCTCGATGGAGCGCCGCTTCCGCCGCAGCTTCGGCTGCACCGTGGCCGAGCAGATCCGCCAGCAGCGCATCAACCGCGCCCGCCTGCTCCTCGCCTCGACCGACGACCCCATCACGCTGATCGCGGAGAAATGCGGCTTCAGTTCCTACAACTACATGAGCCGCGTCTTCAACGAGCTGCTCGGCATGAGTCCGCGCGAGTTTCGCAACCGCGGCCGGGCCTGAGCCCGGCCCGGCGCGCCGCCGGCTCAGAGCCCGAGCTGCGCGTGACAGCCGAGGTAGCCGAAGCCGTGGCTGGCCCGGAGGGTGTCGCCGGCCTCGGCGCGCAGGGTGCCGTCGTTCGCGAGACCGGGCGCCGGGGAAAGTTTGATCCTGCCCGCGAGCCAGCGCGAGCTGGGCGCCTCCTCGGTGACGACGACAGACTCCCGGTCGCCGCCGGCGCCGAACAGCGTCACGACGCCGGTTTCCGCCTTCGCGTAGTCGAAGTCGAGTGGCGCGCGGAGCCGCACGACCAGCTCGTCGCCTTCCCGCGTTAGCGACAGTTCCGACTCGGCGCGGGCGAGGTAGGCGAGGCTCAGATTGAAGGGCGTGTTGTGCTGAATCCAGCCCTCGGTCCAGCCGATGTCGCCCACCTCGGGATGGAAGGGGAAATGGCGGTTCTTGGGGCTGCCATCGAGGACGAAGCGGGCCTTTTCCAGGCGACCAATGCCGCCCACGTGGAAGCCATACCAGCCGAACTCCACGCCCTCGATCTCGCGCGGCGCGTCATAGGAAAAATGCCGCCCGGTGGGATTGCGTCCGAACATCGCGTCGAAGTGGGCCCAGGCGATCTGCCCTAGGCGCGCGGAGACGGCCGGATCGGAGACGAAGGGCAGGACGGCGAAAAGGGAGGCGGGCAGGCCGACGACGTTGCCGACCTCGTTCCACATCTGCGGCTTCTCGCCGGTGGGCGTCCACTGGTCGGGGGCGTCGCCGAGCTTGCGGAAGTCCCAGAGATTGTCGGAGCGGCGGATCACCACGGCGACCCAGTCTTGCAGCTTGCGGGCGAGCCCCGCGGGGGCGCGCTCGGGATACTCGGCGAGGAGATGGGCCAGGCCGGTCACGGTGACGAATTCGCTGATTCGCTGCCCCTTGGTCGTCAGCGGATCGTTCCAGTCCAGGTTGGCGATCATCCACTCCGCCTGGCGAACGGCGGCGGCAAGATAGCGATCCGCGTCCGCGCGGCCCTCGCGCATGGCGACCTCGTGCAGCAGGAGGTTGGGCTGGACGGAGAAGCCGGGCGGGTAGGCTCCCTTGGTGTTGCCCACCTTGGTTTTCAGGGCGAGCAGGTCGTGCTCCGCGCTCTCGTCGTAGGGATACTTCCGGTCGGCGGAGACCTCGGTCCACTTCGAGAAGGCGAAGTCGCGGACGACCTCGTAATTTTGGGCGGGCAGATATTCCGCGAGGGACGGCCAGGCGTAGAGGAAGTAGGCGAGCTGCGACTTCAGGAATTCGTGGGTGAGATTCTGGGTGACGATCACATCGGCGCCCCAGTGGATGAGCTTCACGAGGTCCGGCGCCGAGGCGGCGGGCGGCTGGAGTGCGCCCCAGCGCCGGGGCTCCGTCGGTGCTTCATAAACGATCTGGCGGGGCATCCGGACATAGGCGGAGGGATTGGACAACCACTGGGGCACGAGGGTGTGTAGTTCCCAGCCGAAGTGATGGTCGTCGCGCCAGCCGTAGGAGCCGACGCAGGGCCGGCGGTCGTTGCCGACATGGTGGCGGGAGTCTATCATGAAGTCCACCGCCCGTTGGTAGCTGATCCGCTCCAGCCACCAGGGGCCCACGCGAAACGGCGCGGAGACCGAGCCGTCTTCGGTGGCGACGACGTAGTCCGCGCCGGACGCCGGATCGAAGCCGGTGAAGTCGCCGATCCCGCCCTGTATTTTACCGGTGAATACGGTTTCACCGCCGGCGGCGGGCCGGATGAAAAAGGCGGCTCCGTCCGCGGCGAGGGGCGCGGTGAAGCGCTTGGGCGCCCCGGCGTTGAAGCCGCTCTGGTTGAGGAAAACATCCACCGGCGAACGAAGGTCCGCGGGGACCGGAAGCGGCGGCACGTTGCCCCCCGAGGCCGGCCAGACGACGATTTCGGAAACGCGGGCGATGTTGCCGGGCGCGCCGGTGATCCACAGGCGGAGCCGGTCGGTCTCCACCGGCACGGTGCCGTCGAAGGCGAGCCGGAGCCGGCTCGCCTGGTTGCCCGCGACCTCGGCGGACGGCACGTTCACCCAGGCGCCGTCGCGGCTAAACTGGACGACGAAATCGCGCAGCGCGTCGCGGTCCTTGTCGCCGGAAAACAGGTGAAGCCCCGACAAGGTCTGGGTGGAAGGCAGGGCGAGCTCGATCCAGATGGGCCCGGCGGAGGGGGCGCTCACCCACCGGGAACTCTTGGTGATGTCGCCGTCCGCGACGTTGGCCGCGCGATACTCCGGTAGTTCGCTGCTGGCGGAGATCCCGGCGACTTTCAGTGGCGTGGGCTCGGCGGCGAGGCGGGCCGAAGGGAGAAGGGCGGTGGCAAAAAGCAGGGGGATGAAACG
>JAIXVY010000198.1 GCA_027482505.1 Opitutaceae bacterium
CTATGGCCCGGTCGAGCGTCTGTTAATCGCGGCGCGCGCGTTGTGTTTCTATTTCGGCAAACTCGTCTGGCCGGAAAACCTGACCTTCAGCTATCCGCTCTGGTCCATAGATCCCCGCTCGTTGTCGGCCTGGGCCTGGTTCGCGCCCCTCGCCGCCCTCGCCGCCGCCGTGCTGGCCCTCCGCCGCCGACTCGGCCGCGGCCCCGAGGCCGCCCTCGTCTTTTTCGCCGCCACGCTCCTGCCCCTGCTCGGTTTCTTCATGCTCTACACTTTCCGCTACACCTTCGTGGCGGACCACTACGTCTACGTCGCCCTCATAGGCCCCGCCGCCCTCGCCGGCGCCGGCCTGTCGCGAATCGGCGAGAGGCTGCGTCCCGCCGTCCTGCCGCTGGTCTGCGCGCTTCTCGTGCTCGGTTTGGCCGCGCTGAGCTGGCGGCAGAGCCGCATGTATGAGGATCTTCGCGCGCTCTGGGAAACCACCATCGCCCGCAATCCCTCGTCCTTCATGGCCCACAACAACCTGGGCGCGCTCCATCTTCGCGAGGGCCGGATCGACCGGGCCATCGCCTGCTTCGAGCGCTCCCTCGCCCTCAAGCCCGACCACACCCACGCCCTGGCCAACCTCGCCAACGCGCGCCTCGCCCAAGGCCGCCCGGACGAGGCCCTTTCGCTTTTCCGCCGCGTCGTCGAACTGGCCCCGGCGGACGCCAAGGGCTGGTCAGACCTCGGCCACGCCCTGGAAAAAACCGGCCGTCCGGAGGAGGCAGAGCCGCTCTACGCCAAGGCGCTCGCCCTGGACGGGCGCCTCTCCGAGACGCACTTCCTCCTCGGTCGCCTGCGCCTCGCCCGGGGCGACACCGCCGCCGCCGCCCGCCGGTTGGAGCGCGCCCTCGCTCTTCATCCCGACTACATCGAGGCTCTTTATCACCTCGGTCTCGTCCGCCTGGCCGAGGAAAAACCCGGGAAGGCCGCGCTCTGCTTCGAACGCGTCGTCGCGCTCGCCCCCGACCACGCCTTCGCGCTTCACAACCTGGGCATACTCCGCGCATCCGGCGGCGCGCCCGACCTCGCCGAGCCCCTGCTGCGCCGCGCCGTAGCCCTCGCGCCCGATGATCCCGCGATGCGCCACAATCTGGCCCTGGCCCTCGTCTCCCTCGGCCGGTTGCCCGAGGCGGAACCGGAACTGCGCGCCGTTCTCAGGCTCTCCCCCGAAAACGTCCCCGCGCGCATCGCGCTCGCCCAGCTCCAATTCGATCTCGGGCGCGCCGACCATGCCGCCGACACGCTGGGCGTGCATCTCGCCCGCCACCCCGGCGACCACGAGGCCCGCTATGCGCTGGGACGCATCCTCATCGCCGCCGGACGCCGCGCCGAGGCCGCCGCCGTCCTGCGCCGCGTGCTCGCCGACGCCCCCGGTCACGCCGGGGCGCGCGCCGCCCTCGACAGCCTTTCCGAATCCGAGCCATGAAACCCAACCGTCCGCTTTTTCTCGCGTGCCTGCTCGCGGTTTTTTCCGGAGGCTACCTTCTTGGCCATCGCGGCGCGCCGCCACGGGCCGCCCTCGAGGCCGCCTCCGCCCGCCCCGGCTCCTTGCTCAAGCCCGAGGTCGCCCCCGCCGGCTCGCTCGCCGCCTCCGTCCCGGAACTCTCCATCGACGAGATCATCGCGCGTCTTTCCGGCGAGTGCCGCCGCGGCGTCTGGCGACGCACCGCGCAGTGGGACGTGATCCTCGCCCGCCTCTCCCCCGCGGATTTCGGCCGCCTGCTCGAGGCCCTGCGCGAGTTCGTGCTCTCGCCCCTCCAGGACGAATTGCGCCGCACCTTGCTCGCGCGTTGGGCCGAGGGGGATCCGCGCGCCGCCATAGACTTTGCGCGCTCCCTGCCCGTTTCCACGCTTAGGGACCAGCTCCTGCTCAGCGCGCTCCAAGGCTGGCTGCACGCCGATCTCGCCGGCGCGGTCTCCTGGATAAAAGAGTTCCCTCCCGGCGCCGTCCGCGCCGACGCCCTTCGCGTCGCCCTGCCCCTGCTCGCCGCGCAAAACCCGCGCGCCGCCGTGCACCTCGTTCCGCTTCTTCCCCTCGCCCGACGTCAGGACGCCTATGAGTCGGTCTTCGCCGCCTGGGCGGAGAAAGATCCCGCGGACGCGGCCCTCGCCGTGGCCGGCCTGGACCTTCGACCTCAAGACCGGCGCGTCGCCCTGGGCGCCGTGGCCCGCGCCTGGGCGATGAAGGAGCCGCGCGCCGCCCTGGCCTGGGTCGACAGCCTGCCCGCCGGCCTTGAGCGCAACGAGGTCTTCGGCGCCGTCGTCAACAACTGGGCCGCCGTCGCGCCCCGTGACGCCGCCGAGTTCGTCCTCGCTCTCCCTCCCGGTCCGCTGCGCGGCCGCGCCCTCGTGCTCACCGCCTCCGCCTGGCCCGTCAACGACCCCGACCGCGCCCTCGACTTCATCGCCAAGTTTCCCCCGGGCCGCGACCGCGACGAGGCCGCCGGCATGGTGCTCGGCAACCTCGCCAACGTCGACGCCTCCGGCGCCTTCGAACGCGCCTCGGCCCTCCCCGCCGGCGCCGCCCGAGCCGACGCGCTTAAAAACGTCATCCTCGTCTGGGGCTCGCGGGAGCCGGAGGCCGCCCTCGCCGCCGCGTCCGCGCTGCCCGCCGGCGAGGCCCGCCTCGCCACGCTGGGCAACGCCTTGGGCGTGATCGCCCGCGAGGACCCCGAGGTCGCCCTGGACTACGTCCTCTCCGCCGCCCCGGGCAGCGAACGCAACGAACTGCTGCGCTCCGTCAGCGTAGAACTGGCCCGCGAGGACCCGGCCATGGCCGCCGTGTTCGCGAGGGCGTTGCCAGCCGGCAGCGGATTGCGCGACGCCATCGGCGCCATCGCCTACGGCTACACGCGCCTCGATCCCTCCGCGGCCAAGGAGTGGCTCCTCACCGTTCCCGAGGGAGAGCTGCGCGAGCACGCCCTGGCCAATCTCGGCGAACAACGCGCGCGCATCGACCCCGAGGGCACCGCGTCCTGGGCAGCCTCGCTCGCCGCGCCCTCCGAGCGTCGCCGCGCCCTCCAGCATTCCCTCTCCGCCTGGGCCGCCACCGACGCGCCCGCGGCGGCCGCCTGGGCCCGCCGCCTGCCGAACGGAGCGGCCCGCCAGGAGGCCTTCGCCGCCATCATCGAGGCCAAATCCTACCACGACGCGCCCGGCGCCCTCGCGCTCGCCACCGAAATGTCGCCCGGCGAGACGCGCGATCTCGCGCTGCAAAGCCTGGCCAACTCCTGGGCCCGCGACGACGCCCCCGCCGCCTTCGCACAGGTGCAGGCTCTGCCTCCAGGCGACTTGCGCACCACGTTGGCGAACCATCTGGTCACGACCCTCGCCGAGCATTCCCCGGGCGAGGCCGCCGCCTTCGCCTCCGCCATTCCGCCCGAACAACTCTCGCCCGCCGCGGTGGGCAGCCTGGCCGACTTCTGGGGGCGCGCCGATCCCGCCGCGGCCACCGCGTGGGCCCTCAGGCTCCCCGACCCCAAGGCCCGCGCCACCGCGCTCACGCTCACCGCCGAAAGCTGGGGCCGCGTCGATCCGGCCCGGGCCGGCGCTTTTCTCGCCGGTCTCCCCAAGGGCGCGGACCGCGACCAGGCCCTTGGTCACGTGATCTCCGCCTACTCCGTCGGCCACCCGAAAAAAGCCGCCGAGTGGGTCGGCAAGCTCGACGATCCCGCCGCCCGCGCCGCCGCAGCCGACGCGGTGGAACGCTCCTGGAGCAGGCACGACCCCGCGGCGGCCGCCGCCTGGCGCTCCGCCCTCCGGGCCCGCGGCTGATTTCCCACGCGCCATGCATAACGGACGCAAAATCGTCGTGGTCATGCCGGCCTACAACGCCGCGCGCACCCTCCGCCGCACCTACGAGGAGGTCATGGCGACCGGCGTGGTCGACCATGTCGTGATCGTGGACGACGCCAGCCGCGACGATACCGCCGCCCTCGCCCGTTCGCTGCCTTGCGCCAGCGTCCACGTGCATCCGCGCAATCTCGGCTACGGCGGCAACCAAAAGACCTGCTACGGCGCCGCCCTGGCCGCGGGCGCCGATGTCGTCATCATGGTGCATCCGGATTATCAATACACGCCAGCCCTTATTCCGGCCATGGCCTCGCTGGTCGCGGGCGACGTCTACGCCTGCGTGATCGGCAGCCGCATCCTGGGCGGCCAGGCGCTGCGCGGCGGCATGCCGGCGTGGAAATACGTCGCCAACCGCGCCCTGACCTTTGTGGAAAACATCCTGCTCGGCGCCAAACTCTCCGAATACCACACCGGCTATCGCGCCTTTTCCCGGGAATTGCTTGAACGCGTTCCCTGGCGGAACAACTCCGACGACTTTGTCTTCGACAACCAGATGCTCGCCCAGGTCGTCTGGGCCGGCTACGTGGTCGCCGAGATCAGTTGCCCGACCCGCTACTTCCCGGAGGCCTCCTCGATAAACTTTCCCCGCAGCGTGCGCTACGGCCTGGGTTGCCTCTCCACCGCCGTTTCCTTCCGCCTCGCCCGCGCGGGCGTGCGCCGCTCGCCCCTGTTTTCCGAACCCTTCACCGGCGCCAAAAGACGCCCGGAGGAGCCTCGTCCCTCCTCGGCCTCCGTTCGCTGAACGGCCGCGCGCACGGACGAGCAGCCGAAAATCTTACTGTTTGAATCGGCCGCTCTCCTTCTTGGCGGACTTGGGGGCAGAATCTTGTGTTCACCCCCGCCCCCAGTGTTTCGACCCGCGCCCAGTCGTCTCGCCGCGTTTATGTTTGTCTGCGTTTGCGCATGTTCGGCGTCCGCCACCCCTCTTTCCGCCGTGCCCGAAGCTTCACCCTACCCGTTGTCCTCCGTTCGTCTGCTGCCCGGCCCGTTTTCCGAAGCGGTCGCGGCCGACCGCGCCTATATTCTCTCCCGCGACCCGGATCGCCTGCTCGCCCCGTTCAGGCGCGAAGCCGGGCTTACGCCTCGCGCCGAATCCTACAAGGACTGGGAAAGCGCCGGCCTCGACGGCCATACCGCCGGCCACTATCTCTCCGCCCTCGCCGCGCTGATCGCCTCCACCGGCGACGCCGAGCTGCGCCGCCGGCTCGACTACATGATCGACGAACTCGCCCTTTGCCAGGAGGCCGCAGACGACGGTTACCTGGGCGGCATCCCGGGCGGACGCGCGTTCTGGACCGACTTCGCCGCGGGCCGCATCAAGGCCGGCGGCTTCGACCTGAACGGAAAGTGGGTTCCCTGGTATAACCTTCACAAAACCTTCGCCGGCCTGCGCGACGCCCACGTTCTCGCCGCCCAGCCGCGCGCGCTGGCGCTGCTCGTCCGCTACGGCGACTGGTGCGAACGCGTGACCTCCGGCCTCTCCGACGCCCAGATGCAGGACATGCTGCGCGCCGAGCACGGCGGCATGGCCGAGGTTCTGGCCGATCTCTCCGCCCTCTCCGGCCAGCCTCGTTTTCTCCGTCTCGCGAAACGTTTCCAGCACCGCGCCATTCTCGACCCGCTGATCCGCGGCGAGGATCGGCTCACCGGCCTGCACGCCAACACCCAGATCCCGAAGATCGCCGGCCTGCAACGCGTCGCCGAGCTCGAGGGCGACGAGGCCGCCGAGGTCGGCGCGCGCTTCTTCTGGGAAACGGTCACGCGCAACCGCTCGGTCGCCTTCGGTGGCAACAGCATGGCGGAGCATTTCAACAACCCCGCCGACTTCCGCCCCTTGCTCGAGCACCGCGAGGGACCGGAGACGTGCAACACCACCAACCTTCTCCATCTCACCACGCTGCTCTTCGACCGCGCGCCTTCATCCGCCCTGGCCGACTACTACGAACGCGCCCTGTTCAATCACCTGCTCTCGTCGATCAATCCCTCGCGTCCGGGCTTCGTCTACTTCACGCCTATCCGGCCCGCCCACTACCGGGTCTATTCCAAACCCGGAGAACACTTCTGGTGCTGCGTCGGCACCGGCATGGAAAACCCGGGACGTTACGGAGCCTTCGTCTACGCGCGCGCGCCGGACGGACTTTACGTCAACCTGTTCGTCGCCTCGGAGCTGCGCGCGCCGGAACTCGGCCTCCTGCTGCGTCAAGAGACCGCCTTCCCCGACGACCCCTCGTCCCGTCTTTCGCTGCGCCTCGAACGGCCGGCGACGTTCACGCTCCGCGTGCGCCGCCCCGGCTGGGTCGCGACCGGCGCTTTCGCGGCGCGCGTCAACGGCGAGACGTTCGCCGCCAGCGCCGCGCCCGACGGCTACGTCGCGCTCCGCCGTGAATGGCGCGACGGAGATGTCGTGGCGCTTGACCTGCCCATGCGCACCACCGTCGAGGGTTTGCCCGACGGCTCCGCCTGGCGCGCCATTTTCCACGGCCCCGTCCTGCTCGCCGCCCCCGCCGGCACCGCCGAACTCGACGGCTTGATCGCGGGCGAAGGCCGCCGCGCCCACATCGCCGGCGGACCACTTGTGCCGATCAACCATGCTCCTGTAATCCTGGGCTCGCCGGCTGACATTTCCGGCCATGTCGTCCCCGACCCCGCCGCCGGACCGCTCCACTTCCGTCTGCGCGATATCGCCGAGCCCGCGCCCGAGGCCGGCCTGCCGCTCGCTCCCTTCTTCCGGCTCCACGATCAACGTTACCAGATCTACTTTGAAGTGCTCCCGCGCGAGGCCCACGCCGCCGCGCTCGCCCGGCGCGCCGACGAGGAACGCGCCAAATTGGATCTGGAGGCGGCTACCCTTGATCTCGTGCGGGTCGGCGAACAACAACCGGAAGTCGACCACGCCTTTTTCGGCGAGGACACCGCGACCGGTGAGCACCAAGGGCGCCGCTGGCGTCATGGCCGAGTCTTCGGCTACACGTTAAACACCCGCGGCGTCCACTCCGCCGTCCTTTCCGTCACTTACTGGGGCGGAGACCGCGGGCGCGCCTTCGACGTGATCGCCGGCGGCTCCGTCGTGGCCGTGGAACGTCTGGAGGCCGCGGCGCCGAACCGCTTTGTCGAGCACCGCTACCCGCTCTCGCCCGAGATGCTGGCCACGCTAGCGGACGGAGCCTTGCCGGTGCGCTTTTCCGCCCATCCCGGCTCCCTCGCCGGCGGGGTTTACGAGGTGCGTCTGCTGCGCACGACCACCCCCTGAGCACTCCCCGCCCCAATCACTTTCGCCGATGCGTTTTCTTCGCTCGATCCTTATCCTCTCCCTGGCCGTCTGGTGCCTCGCGGTCCCTTCCCTCCACGCCCAACGGCAAATGGAAGCGCTCGGCCGCGGCGTGGTCGCCGTTCGCGCCAGCTCCACGCAGGCCTATGTGGGCTGGCGTCTGCTGGGCGACGAACCGACCGACATCGGCTTCCACGTCTACCGCTCCCTCGCCGGCGCGACCCCGATCCGAATCACCACGACACCCATCACCACCTCGACCAACTTTCTCGACACCCCCGGCTCCACCGCGCTCGCCGGAACGATAGCCTATTCCGTGGCCCCCGTGCTCAACGGCGTCGAGCAAGCCCGCAGCGCGGCCTACACCCTTCCCGCCAACTCCGCCTCGCCCGCGAGCAACACGCTCACGCTCCCGTCCATCAGCCTCCCGCTTTCCACCGCCTACCCCAATCCCGCGGCCCCGACCACGCCCTACGACGTGAAGTTCTGCTGGGTGGGCGATTTCGACGGCGACGGGGAATACGACTTTCTCGTCGACCGCGTCGGCACCGCCGCCGATCTCCGCCAATACCTGGAGGCCTACAAGCGCGACGGCACCTTTCTCTGGCGCATGGACATGGGTCCCAACTCCGTGAACCAATACGCCTACGAGCCGGGCTCCTCCGCGATCTCGGTCGGCGACACCGACAACGTCACCGTCTACGATCTCGACGGCGACGGCCTCGCCGAGGTCGCCGTGCGCACCGCCAACGGCGTCACCGTCACCAATGCCGCCGGCCAGGTCGTGGCCACCGTGTCCGCCGCGTCCGACACCGCCCAGTTCGTCTCCATCATCAACGGCCTCACCGGCGCCGAGCTGGCCCGCACCAACCTGCCCAACCCTTGGTCTCAATACGGCACGCTCACCAGCAAGTGCGCCATCGCCTACCTCGACGGCAAACGCCCGAGCGTCCTGTTCTACGGCTACAATCGCGACGGCTCCGGACCATTTTATCGCGTTTTCAGCACCTTCGACTACCGCAACGGTCAACTTAGTCTGCGCTGGTCCACCCCGCAGACCTTCGCCGGCGCCGAAGGCCATCAAATCCGCGTCGCCGACGTCGACAACGACGGCAAGGACGAGATCTGCGACATCGGGCACGTCATCGACGATAACGGCACCCAGCTCTTTGTCGTCGATGAAATCACCCACGGCGACCGCTTCCACATCGCAGATATAAACCCAGACCGGCCCGGCCTGGAAAACTACATCATCCAGCAGAACAACCCCACCTTCCTCGCCACCGCCTATTACGACGCGGGCACCGGCCAGATGCTGAAAAAATGGTATGCCACCGACGTGGTCGACGTGGGCCGTGGCATCGCGCTCGACATCAATTCCACCCACAAAGGCTACGAGATGTATTCCACCCAGCCCGGCATCTTCAACGCCAAGGGCCAGCAGATCTATGCCAACACCGTTTGGGCCCCGGAGGGTCTCTGGTGGGACGCGGACCTTCTTCGCGAATTCATCGACGGCCCCAACAGCGGCGCCACCAGCCCGGTGATCAACAAGTTCACCCAATCCAGCGGCACCACCGGTCGCCTCTGGAATCTCTACAATTCCAACGTCCACCAGGCCTACGGCGGCCGCCCCGCCTTCTGGGGGGACATTCTCGGCGACTGGCGCGAGGAGGTCGTCGTCGTCGCCAACGACTACGCCTCGCTGCGCATCTTCACCACCCACCACGTCGCCACCGACCGCTTCTACACCCTGATGCACAACCCGGCCTATCGCGTGCAGGCCACCACCAAGGGCTACGTGCAGGGCTCCAATGTCGACTACTACCTCGGCGTCGGCATGACCGTCCCGCCTCCGCCTCCCATGGTGCGCTCCCGCCTGGTCTGGGCCGGCGGCCCGGCCGGCTCGGCTTGGAACGGCGCCTCCGTCTGGCGCGACTCCGCCACCGCCGCGTCCGCCTCCTACGCCGCCGGGGACTCGGTGCTGTTCGACATCTCCGGAGGCAACGCCGCCCCGGTCGCCCTTTCCGGCGAGACGCGCCCGGGCGACGTCACCGTGTATTCGCCCATCGACTACACGTTTGACGGCTCCGCCGGCTCACTCGCCGGCGCGATGCGCCTCGTCAAGGCCGGCCGCGGCTCCCTTCGCGTCACCGGCTCGCACCCCTACTCCGGCGCCACCACCGTGTGGGACGGTGCGCTGCGCGTCGACGGCTCCCTCTCCGGCTCGCCCGTCACGGTTTGGGGCGGAACCTGGGGCGGCGCGCTCGCCCGGGGCCTCACCGGCGGCCGCCTGGCCGGGTCGGGCTCCGTCGCCCAGCCCGTCTCCCTGCAATACCGCGGCGCCCTCACGCCCGGCCCCGGCATGAACGCGGTCGGCGCCTTATCGCTCGGCGCGGGCCTCTCCGCCGCCGACGGCTCCGTGCTCGCCTTCGATCTCGCCGCCTCTCCCGCCGCGTCCGATCTCGTCTCCATCACCGGCAATCTCTCCCTCGCTGGCTCCGTTTCCCTGATCATCAACCCGCTCTCCGGCACGCTCGCCCCGGGCGCCTACACGCTGCTCACCTACACCGGCGCCCTCTCCGGCTCCGCCTCGAACCTCTCCGTGGTCGTCCCCGACGGCACCCCCTACACGCTCAGCCTGGGCTCCGGCTCGCTGGTGCTGAATGTTCCCGTCACCCGCGCCCCCGGCTCCGTGACGTGGACCGGCTCCGCCTCGGGCGCCTGGGATATCGCCTCCACCAACAACTGGCTGCTCTCCGGCTCCGCCGCCCCCTTTGTTTCCGGCGATTCCGTGGCTTTCAACGACGCCGGCGCGGCGCGGCCCTCGCTCTCGCTCAACGTCGCCGCCCCGGTCTCGGGCCTGTCGTTCTCCGGCTCCGCCAACTACACCATCTCCGGCTCCGGTTCCATCGCCGGCTCCGGCGGACTGACCAAATCCGGCTCCGGCGTCGTCACTCTTTCCACCACCAACACCTTCACCGGCCCCGTCTCCGTCACGGGCGGCGTGCTCGCGGTCGACAATCTCGCCGACGGCGGGGAACCCAGCTCCATCGGCGCGTCCTCGTCCGCCGCCTCGAATTTCGTGATCAATGGCGGCACGCTCCGCCTCGCCGGCTCGCAGACCAACACCAACCGCGCCCTCACCCTCGGCGCGGCCGGAGCCGTCATCGACACGCCCGTCACCTTTCAGATCAGCGGCGGCATCTCCGGCTCCGGCGCGCTCACCAAGACAGGCGCCGGCGCGTTCATCCTCGCCAATGCCAACACCTACGCCGGCGGCACCGTTCTCCAGGCCGGCACCCTCGTGCTCGCGTCCGACACCGCCAACACCTCCGGCCTCGGCGCCGGCGGAGTCACCCTTCAGGGCGGCACGCTCCGCATGTATGACAACACCGGTTCCTACAACACGTCCTCCTGGCCGATCACGGTTCCGTCCGGAGCCAGCGCCCGCTTCGAGGTCGACGGTCGCAGCACGCTCGCAGGCACGCTGGGCGGCAACGGCACCCTGGAGTTCTACACCACCTTCGTCCGCACCGACGTGACCGGAAACTGGTCCGCCTTCAACGGCACGCTCAACGTCACCACCGACTCCGACGGCGGCGATCTCCGCATCTCCAACACCAACGGCATGGCCGGGGCCGCCATCAACCTCGCGTCCACCGCGTCCGCCTACTCGATCCTTACGTCCAATCACAACTTCGCGATCGGCGCCCTCTCCGGCTCCGGATCGCTCGCGGGCATAGCCACCGCGGCCCGCACCGTCACCTGGCAGATCGGCGGCAGAAACGCAGACAGCTCCTACTCCGGCGTGATCTCCAACGGCACCGGCGCCTCCGCCCTCACCAAGATCGGATCCGGCGCGCTCACGTTGTCGGGCAACAACACCTACACCGGCGCCACCACGGTCTCCGCCGGACGCCTCGTCCTCGCCGGCGGCGCGCTCTCCGGCAACGGCACCCTCGGCACGAACGTGACCGTCGCCGCCGGCGCGGGCTTCGGCGGCCGCGGCTCCGTGACCGGCAACGTCACTTTCGCCAACGGGTCCATTCTTCTCGCCAACCCCGCCGGCCCTCTCGCGATCACCGGCAATCTCGTTTTCTCCGGCAACGTCACCGTGGCCCCCGTCGCCGGAGCCACGCTCTCCCCCGGCACCTACACCCTCTTCACTGTCACCGGCGCGCGCACCGGCACGCCGACCTACACGTGGAACGGCCCCGGCTACACCGCGGTCTTCGACAGCTCCGTCGCCGGCCGGGTCACCTACACCCTTTCGCCCAGCATACTGCCGCCGACCAACCTCCAGGTCGCGGCCGGAGACGCGCAGGCCTTGCTCTCATGGACGGCTTCCGCCTCCGCCACGAGCTACGCGATCAAACGCGCCACCGTATCAGGCGGCCCCTACACCACGCTCGTCACCGGTCTATCCGGCACCTCCTACGTCGACTCCACCCCGAGCAACGGCCTCACCTATTACTACGTTGTCACCGCTCTCGCCTCCGGGGGCGCGAGCGCCGATAGCGCCGAGGCCTCGGTGAGCGTGGGACTCTCCATCCCTCGCACGCATCTTCGCTTCGACGAGACTTCCGGCTCGACCGCAAACGACGCCTCGGGCAACGGCCGCAACGCCACGCTGGTCAACGCGCCCGTATGGACCGCGGGTAGGCTCAACAACGCCCTCTCCCTCGCGTCGGCCTCCAGCCAGCACGCCACCCTGCCGGCGGGCATCGTTTCCAACCTCGCCGATTTCACCATCTCCACCTGGGTGAATCTGTCCACCCAGGCCACCTGGACCCGCGTCTTCGACTTCGGCACCGGCACCACGAACTACATGTTCCTCGCGACGCGCAGCTCGGCCTCCAATTTCCCGCGCTTCGCCATCCGCACCGCGTCCGTCGCGGAGCAGGTGGTCGACAGCGGCACGGCCCTGTCCACCGGCTCTTGGAATCATCTCGCCATCACGCTCTCCGGCACCACCGCCACGCTCTACCTCAATGGCGTCGCCGTCGGCTCCAACTCCAACGTCACGCTCACCCCGGCCAGTCTGGGCGCGACCAGCATAAACTATCTCGGTCGCTCACAGTTCGCGGCCGACCCTTACTTCAACGGCTCGCTCGACGAGTTCCAGATCTACGCCCGCGCCCTCACCGCCGCCGAGATCGCCTCGCTCGCCGCGCCTCCCGTTGCTCCGGCCGGCCTTGCCGCCACCGCCGGCGCGGGCCAGGCCTCGCTGACCTGGAACGCCGTCTCCGGCGCGGCGGGCTACGCCGTCAAACGCGCCGCCAACGCCGCCGGTCCCTTCGCACTGGTGACGACCGGACTGGCATCCACTTCCTATATCGACACCGCCCTGACCAACGGCGCCAGCTACCACTACGTCGTCACCGCGCTCCGGACTCCGGCCGAGAGCGCCAACTCCGCCGTCGCCTCCGTCACCTTGCCCTCTTCGCCGCCGGCGCCGACCGGCGTCTCCGCGACCGCTGGAAACGCCCAGGTGTCGCTCGCCTGGTCCGCCGCGTCCGGCGCCACCGGCTACTCCGTCCTGCGCTCCACCACCAGCGGCTCAGGCCACGTGGCCATCGCGAGCGGACTCGCCACCACGTCCTACGTCGACACCGGGCTGACCAACGGCACCACCTATCATTACCTCGTCGTCGCGAGCAATGCCGCGGGCGCCAGCCCCGCCTCCGCCCAGGTTTCCGCCACCCCGGCCGCCCCGCTCAGCCCGATCCAAGGCTGGCGCGTCACTCATTTCGGCTCGGCGTCCGCCACCGGGGACGCCGCCGATCTCGCCGACCCGGACGCCGACGGTCTGCCCAACCTGCTCGAATACGCGCTCGCCGGCGATCCGCGCTCCGCCGCCTCCGCGCCCTCCCCGACCGTGTCGATCGCCGGTTCGCCCGCCGCGCTGCGCCTGTCCTTTGCCCGTGTGGCCGACCCCGCGCTGACTTACGTCGTGCAAGGCTCGGCCGATCTCGCCGCATGGAACGACCTCTGGTCGAGCACCGGCTCGGCCAACATCGCCGGCCCCCTCACCGTCTCGGATCCCTCCGCGCTCTCGGATTTCGCCCGCCGCTTCCTGCGGCTTCGAGTCACCCTCGCCTCGCCGTGAGCGGCGACGAGAGGACTCAAACCCCGCGCGCACGCATCACCGTCCGTCTATTCCATCCCATGCTCCGCGTCTGCCTGGCCCTGATCGTCTCCTTGTTATGCGCCGCCGCCGCCTCGGCCGCATCCGTTCGTCTCGCCGCTGCGGACGAGCCGTCGTTTCCCCTCGTCCAGGGAAACATGGCCGCGCCGATCGTGTTGCCGCCCGGCGCGCCCGAGGTCGTCCGCATCGCCGCGCGCGATTTCGCCGCCGACGTCGAGACCGTCGCCGGCGTTCGTCCGGCAATCCTCGAGGAGGCTCCCGACGACGTCTCGTTGCCGCGCGTGCAACTCGTCCTCGCCCCCGCCGACCTCGCCGGCCGGTGGGAGGCGTTCCGGCTTTCCGCCTCGCCGGGCGCGCTGGTGGTCGCGGGTTCCGACCGACGCGGCCTCGCCTACGGCGTCTATGAGCTTTCACGCCGCATCGGCGTCTCTCCTTGGACTTGGTGGGCGGACGTGCCCGCGCCCCGTCACCCGGAGCTCCGCTTCTCCTTCGGCGAGGAACCCGTCGACCAGCCCGCGGTGAAATACCGCGGCATCTTCATCAACGACGAAGGCTGGGGACTCGTCCCCTGGGCATCCAAAACCCACGACCCCGACGCCGGCAATCTCGGGCCCAAGACCTACTCGCGCGTCTTCGAGCTCCTGCTGCGCCTCCGCGCCAACACCCTGTGGCCCGCCATGCACCCCGGCACGACGCCTTTTCACCAGATGCCGGGCAACGCCGCCGCCGCCGACCGCCACGCCATCGTGCTCGGCTCCAGCCATGCCGAACCCATGCTGCGCAACAACGTGGGCGAATGGACGGACGACAAGGACCGCTACAACTACGTCGTCAACCGCGAGGGCGTGCTAGCCTACTGGGAGCAACGCGTGAAGGAGCGCGCCTCGGGCGAGAGCCTGTTCACGCTTGGCATGCGCGGCATCCACGACAGCCCCATCGTCGGACCCAAAGACCAGGCCGGGCGCATCTCCGTCCTCGGCGATATTTTTTCCGCGCAACGCGACATGCTCGCCCGCCACCTTGGCGACGGAGACGCGACCCGCGTCGGTCAGATCTTTTGCCCCTACAAGGAGGTGCTGGAGGACTACCTCGCCGGACTTTCCGTGCCCGACGATGTCACCCTGGTCTGGCCGGACGATAACTTCGGCTACATCCGCCGCTTCGCCAGCCCCGCGGAACGCCGCCGCTCCGGCGGGCTGGGCGTCTATTACCACGCCTCCTATCTCGGCGCGCCGCTGCCCTGGCTGTGGGTCGACACCCTGCCTCACGCGCTGGTCTGGAGCGAAATGACCCGCGCCTACGAGCAGGGCGCCCGCAACCTTTGGATCGTCAACGTGGGCGACATCAAAAATACCGAGCTCGCGACCGAATTTTTTCTCGATCTCGCCTGGCACGCCGACCGCACCTCGCCCGCCGCGCCGGCCGACCATCTTCGCGCCGTGGCCGCGCGCGATTTTGGCGCGGAGCGCGCCGCCGCGATCGCCGATATCTGGATCCGCCACCAGGCCCTCGCCTTCGCGCGTCGCCCCGAACATCTCGCCTGGCACCTGCCTCGCGCGCCCTACCGGCCGACCACTCTCGTCGACGAAGAGATCCAGGCGCGTCTGGCCGACTACGCCGCCTTGCTGAGCGCCACCGAAACCGTTGAGGCGACCCTGCCCGCCGCCGCGCGGGACGCGTTTTTCCAGCTCGTGGCCTATCCGGTGGGCTCCGCCGCCGCCGCAAATCGGCGCTACTTTCAGGCCGAGCTGGCGCGGCGTTTAAAGGTTCGCGGCGACGAGGCGGCCGCGCGCTCCGCCTTCGCCGAATCCGAGGCCGCGGCCGGCCGTATCGCCGAGCTTACCCGCCGCTATAACGAGGACATCGCAGGCGGGAAGTGGCGTCACATCGTGATGGTGAACGGCCTCTCGCCCCGCCAGTGGCCCAGCTTCCAGCTTCCCCCCATCCTACCGCTCGACGACGCCGATGCTCTCGCGGCGGTTCGACAACAAGAGTCCGCCCGCGCACACGCCACGACTCCCGCTCCGCCCCCGCTTGTCGTCCCCGCCGGCGCGCGGCCGGGCGATTTTGTCGAACACAACGGAGTCGTATCGATTCTTGCCGGCAATTTCACCAACCGCGCGGACCTGCCTTCCGGCGCCGGCTGGCGCGTCATACCCCGCCTTGGCCGAAGCGGCGCGGCTGTCACCGTGCTACCCTCCACCGCCGACCTCGGCGTCGGCCAGGCGCCGCGCCTAAGCTATCGTTTCCACCTCGCGACCGCCTTCGACGCGGCGCCCATCGTGCGCGTCCGACTGCTTCCCACGCATCCGATCGCGGCTGGTCAGGGACTGCGACTTGCCCTCGCCATCGATGACGGCGACCCGCTTGCGCTCGCGGTGACCTCAGGCTTCGACCCGAAATCGGCAGCATGGAAAGAACGCGTCCTAGCTAACGCGACCGAGGCCGAGCTGCGCCTTCCCGCACCCCTCGCGCCTGGCTGGCACATCCTTCATCTCGTCGCCGTCGACGCAGGCGTCGTGGTCGACAAGATCGTCCTCGACCTCGGCGGCCTTCGTCTTTCCTACGACGGCCCGCCCGAGACTCACCTTCCCTGAATCACCCGCCGATCCACGCGTGAGCGCCCCGCCCTCCCATCTTCGCCCCACGCCGCTGCGCGAGTTCCTCTACGGCTCGCCCTACTATCCCGAGCATTGGGACGAAGCCACCCGCGCCCGCGATCCGGAACGCTTTCGCGCCGCCGGATGGAACGTCATCCGCATGGGCGAATTCGCCTGGGATATCTTCGAGCCGTCCGCGGGCGTCTTCGACTTCGCCCTCTTCGACAAAACCATCGCCCGCTTCGGCGCGGTCGGCATCAGCACCATCCTGTGCACGCCCACCGCCACCCCGCCGCGCTGGCTCACCCGCGATCACCCCGAGGTCCTGCGCGTCGACGCCGACGGACGCCGCCAGGAACACGGCTCGCGGCAGCACGCCGGCCACTTCAGTCCCGTGTTCCGCGACTGCTCGCGCCGCATCACACGCGCGCTCGCCGAACACTACCGGGAGAATCCCCACGTCATCGGCTGGCAGACCGACAACGAATTCCACTGCCACTTCCGCGAAGACTATTCCCCCGCCGCCGAGGCCGCGTGGGTCGCCTGGCTCCGCGACCGCTTCGCCGGAGAC
>JAIXVY010000308.1 GCA_027482505.1 Opitutaceae bacterium
ATCGGAGTAGCGCTCGTAGGTGTCGGTCGGAGGGGCGGCGTCCACGACTTCGCGACCGAGCGGCGTGCCGCCGGCGCGCGGGGGGAAGAGAAGCAGTTCCTGCAGGCGGGCCGGGGTGGCGCCGGTGGTGAGCAGGCGTATCTTTGAAGTGGATACGGGAGAGGCGAACTCGATGGCGCGGGCGGCCAGGGTGTTGCCGGCGATGGCCGCGCCGGGGATGGGCTGCCAGGCCGCGCCGTCCCAGTATTGAAGCGTGAAATCCGGGATGGGCGAGCTGCTGACGCGGGATGCGTTCATGACGCCCGAGTAGACGTGGGCGGCGCCGACGGCATGGGTGGACAACAGGTCCACCTCGAGGGTTTCGCCGGCGGCGTAGACGTTGTTGACCGGCGCGACGAGCCAGCGGGAGCGATTGTCGAGGTAGCCGTCGAAGGCGTTCTTGGCGTAGCCGGGGCCGTTGGGGTTGACGAGTTGGGCGGAGGAGGCGGCGGCCGGTTGTTTGTAGGCGAGGTTGAGGGTGACGTCGGTGCCGAGCGGGTAGCCCTGCTCGACGCCGCCGGCGAGGTTGGGCGGGAAAAAGGCCAGCTCGCGAATGGTGAAGACGCCGTTGCTGACGCCTAGAAGGCGGAAGCGCGAGGCGGTGACGGCCTGGGGGAAAGTTGTGGCGACCTCGGCGGCGGTGTTGTTGAGGACGGAGGTGATGGTCACCCACGCGGCGCCGTCGAAATACTGGTAGCGATAGCCGGGCAGGATCTGGGTGGCGGAGGCGGTCTCGAGCAGGCCGGTGTAAAGGTGGGCGCTGGCGACGGTGACGGGTTTGGGGTAGCTGACCTCAAGGGTGAAAAAGCTGCCCGTGATGTTGTTTGTCCGCAGGGAGTGGAAATTGCTGACGATGCCGTCGGTGGCGAAATCCGCGAGGTAGGTGGTGTTTTGGGAACTGGCCGCGACGGTCTGGTATTTGGCGAGGTTGACCCGCTGGGCGTGGGCCGTGCCGACCAGCAGGGCCGCCGCAAGCCAGCGCCGGCCGCAGCCAAGCAAGCGGCTGGAAAACGCGGGGGACGAGGCGTCAAAGGACAGGCCCATGGGAAGAAATGGCTCGGCGAGGAAGGAGGAAAGCGAAGAGGGCCGCGCGCCGAGAAGCGCGCGGCCCGGTGGACTTTTCGGGTGAAGGATCGGGGTCAGGGCGACGGCAGGGGTTCCGCGACGGCGGGGCAAACCAGCCGCCACTTGGAGGCTTCGCTGGTGTCGGTGAGGGCGACGATGGTGAATCCGGCGCCGTTGTGGGACAGCCGTTTTCCGGTGCCGGGATGTTCGATGAAGTAACGCCCGTGTTGATCGGCAACGAGGCGCCATTCGTTGGCCGTGCCGGTCAGGCTGGCGCCGAGCGCGACGGAGAAACCCGTCCAGTAGCGGAGCGCGCGTCCATCAACGGTGGAGCGGATGCGGTAGGTGTTGGCGGTGTCGCCAGGCGCCAGAAACCACTGCGTGCCGGTGGTGGAGGCTTCCGGGTCGACGAAGCCGGGCGCGGCGGAGCCGCCTGGGTTCATGGCGCGCTGGTATTGGCCGTGATTGTGCAGGTGGTAGGCGCGGTTGGGGACCACGTTCGTCACTCCGTCCCATCCGGCGTAGAGCTGACCGAAGGCGGTGAGGCTGCCGTCGGCGCGGAGTGCGTTGGAGCGGGGGGCGTCCGCGGTGTCGGGCGACAGCTCGCTGCCGCCTTCCTGGTAGATGAACAGGGAATAGCGGCGGAGCCAGGGGAGGGACTCGGCGCGCCAGAGGAACTCGGCGAGGAAGTTGTAGCTCTGGGCCTCGGTCCAGGTGACGGTGCCGCTGAAGCGGGTGTTGGAAAACTCGGTGACCCAGATGGGGCGGCCGAAACTGGTGTAGTAGTTTTGGAGGGTGTTGATGAACGCGTTAGCGTCCGGCCGGTTATACCAATGGACGGCGGTGTAGTCGCGGCGGTAGCCGAAGTCGTTTGCCCCGTCGGTGAAATCCGACTGCCAGCCGTTGGAGAAGCCGGCGCTCGCGGGCGAGAGGAGGGGCACGTTGAGGGCCTCGAGTCTTGGCCAGCGCTCGAGGGCCTCCTCGGGGAGCATGTTGGCCTGCCCTTCGCCGTCCGGCTCGTTGAAGCCGAGGAAGTGAACGGGCTTGGGGTTGGACTGTAGCTCGCGCAGGTGAGCCGCCGGAGGGGGCGACGCAAGGCCGTGGGCGCCGGAGAAATTACCCCACTGCATCGGATTGAAGGTGTGGTCGGCGTCGAGGTGGGTGAGGGTGTTGGTGAAAGGCCGCGACCAACTGTAGCTCCAGCTCACGGGGGCGAAGAGCGTGGTGTAGGCCTGGTGGGTGGCGACGGCGGAGGCCAAGCCCTTCTTGGGGTGGATGCGGCTGACGCTCGCGGTCCATTTCTGGACGCTGGCGCTCGACGCGGCGGCGACCTCGAACGACGCGCCGGAGGACGAGCTGCCGCCGACGGGCTGGAGGGCGAGGCCGGAGTAGGCGTTAACCAACGTGAACTGAGCGGGGTTGGCGGGATTGTAGGAGAGGCGCCAGTCCTGATGAGGCAGGCCGGAGTAGGCTTCGGCCACGACGGCTACGCCGGCGGCCTTGGATATCTGGGCGAGCGAGAGGCACAGGCCGGTGTCGGCGTTGCGCACGCGGTAGGTGCCGTCGCGGTAGTTGAGCAGGAGCTGCCACTCGGTGCGCCGGGGGAGCAGCGGATCGACGGGGACGTTCACGACGGACCCGTTGACGAGGCCGAGGCGGAGGTCGGGGCCGGCGTTGCGCAGGAGATGATACGAGTCGGAGTAGCGATCCCAGGCGTCGGCCGGGGGGGCGGCGTTCACGACCTCGCGTCCGATCGCGTAGCCGCCGGCGCGGGGCGGGAAGAGGAGAAGCTCCTGGACGCGGGCCGGCGTGGCCGTCGTAGTCAGAAGACGGATACGCGAGGTGAAGACGGGCGAGGCGAACGAGACGACGCGCGCGGTCTGGGAGTTTCCGGCGACGGCGCCGCCGGGGACATTGACCCAGGCGGATGCGGCGGCGTCGAAATACTGGAGGGTGAAGTCGGTGATCGGAGAACCGCTGACGCGGTTCGCGTCCATGATGCCCGAGTAGACATGGGCCGAGCCGACCGCGTGGAGGGAGAGCAGATCGACGTCGAGCGTTTCACCGGCGGAATAAACGCCGTTTACAGGTTCGGCGAGCCAGCGGGAGGCGTTGTCGAGGTAGCCGTCGAACGCGTTCTTGGCGTAGCCGGGTCCGTTCGTGTTGGCCAGCTGGGCGGAGGAGGAGATCGCCGGGCGTTGACGCGCGAGGTTGAGGGTGACGTCGGTGCCGAGGGGGAAACCCTGCTCGACGCCGCCGACGAGGTTGGGCGGGAAAAAGGCGAGTTCGCGGACGGTGAAGCTTCCGTTGCTGATGCCGAGGAGCCGAAAGCGCGAGGCGGTGACCGGCTGGGGGAAGACGGTGGCCACCTCGGGGGCGGTGTTGTTCTGGATGGTGGTGATGGTGACCCAGGCCGAGCCGTCGAAATACTGGTAACGATAACTCGGCAAAATCTGCGTCGGGGAGGCCGCTTCCAGCAGGCCGGTGTAGAGGTGCGCGCTGGCTACGGTGACGGGGCGCGGATAGGCGATCTCGACGGGGAAAAAGTAGTTGGTGATGTTGGTCGAGCGCAGCGAGTGGTAGTTGCTCACGATGCCGTCGACGGCGAAATCGGCGAGGTAGGTGGAGTTGACCGAACTCGCGGCGGCGGCCTGGTATTTGGCGAGGTTGACTCGCTGAGCCGATGCCGCGGGGACGAAGGGCATCAATCCCAGGCAGGAAAGACAGCAGGCGAGGGAACGGCGCAGGCGCGAACGAGGGAGGGTATGCATGCGGGGGCAGGGTTGGGTTTGGGGGTGTGCGGACACGCTTGAACGCTCCGTGCCGGACACGGCGGCTCAGGCGCAGAGGGGCGGCGCGGGCGCAAGTCGCCGCGCGAAAGCAAAGCGGGGCGGAGGGCGAATTCCGCCGGGAAGGGTCCGGCTTCGGTGGTTGGAACCGAAGCCGGCCGAAGGGCGCGAAAGGAGACGCCTGATTTGCCGCGGAGGCGTCCCGGCGATCAGGGCGCGTCGGGATTGATCAGCTTTGGGTCGATGGGAAAGCTCATCATCTGGGTGTGGCCGTCGAGGAAGACCGCGGGGGTGGCTTGGTTGCCGCGGTGGTAGTAGAAGATGCTTTGGCGGGCGGCGGGCTCCGCGAGCAGGTCCCTGTTGGCCGCGTTGGTGAGATTAAACTGATAGCTGCCGCTCACCATGTAGATCACGCGCGAGGGATTGGGGAATTCCGAGAGGAGGCGGCGACGCGGATAATTGGGCGAGCCGGTGGCGGGGCGCGACTCGGGTATGCCCTGGTTGATGCGCCCGCTCATCGTGTTCATGATGAAATTGCAGGACCACGTGGTCAGGAAGGAGTCGGTCGGGCTGCTGCCGTAGCGACGGAGCTCTTCCGGGACCATGGGATCGACGAGACCGCCGATGATGGCGTTCAGCCGGGTCTTGTCGGTGTTGGTGTTGCCCGGATCCTTGGAGACATACCGGGCCATGTTGTTCCAGAGGTTGTTGGTGTCGTTCCAGGCCCATCCCTCGCCGAGGATGCCGTTTCTGTTTTCCTGGGCAAAGAGCAGGTTGGCCAGGCCGAGCTGCTTGGCGTTGGAGAGGGCGCTGGAGGACCGGGCGGAGTTGCGCACCTTGCCCACGGTCGGGATGATGATGGCCGCCAGGATGCCGATGATGGCGATGACGGTCAGGAGTTCGATCAGGGTGAAGGCCTGGGGCTTAGCCGAGCAATGGCGACGGGTGGAGTTCATGGCGGGGAGGGACAGGGGGCTGGGACGGGGTGGGGGAAAGGACGACGCCTTTGACGAGGGAGTCGTAGGGGCGCAGGGTGGTTTTTCCGCGGCAAGGGCGGCCGTCGGCGACGCGGAGAAAAGCATCCTCCCCCAAGTCGACGGTCACGGCGTTGCGGGTGTAGTTGAACAAAAACTCGACCGGGCCGTCGGCGCCCGCGCGGACCTTGCGCACGACGCCGGCCGGGAGTTTCGCGCGCGGCAGATCGAGTTCGGCGGCGATGGAGGCGTAGAGGGCGGCGCAGCTTTCGTCGTCGAGACGGGCGCCGACGTAGGTGGCGGAGCCAAGCCGCCACTGGTTACGCAGGATGATGGGCGCGCCGGCGTAGAATTCCGACTCCACGGTGGCGAGGACGCGGGCGCCCTCGGTGTGGAGGCGTTCCACGATGTCGCGTCCGCAGGCGTGCCCGGGAAGGTCTATGCAGGCGCCTTCGATGCGCACGGATTCGTCGTCGTGGAGGTAGTCCACCTCTTCGTTCCAAAGGCCGAAAACCTCGCGCAGCCCGGGGCCGGGAAAACCGCCCCGCCAGCAGCGGTTGTGCTCGTCGACATAGCCCGTGAGATAGGTGGCGATCCACGCGCCGCCGGCCGCGGCGAAATCGGAGAGACGCTTGGCGGTGGGGCCATCCAGCGCGAAGAGGGCGGGCGTCACGACGACGGAGTAGCCGGAGAGGTCGGCGTCGACGGGGACGATGTCCACCTCCACGCCGGCGCGGCGCAGGGCGCGGAAATGCTCCATGCAGGCCTCGGTGTGGCGATCGCCCGAGGGGCTTTTCTTGGGGCCGGCCGAGGCCTCGAGCGCCCAGCGCGCCTCCCAGTCGTAGACCAGGGCGACGGGGGCGCGGCCGAGCGGCTGGCCGGCGACGGGCGCGAGCGAGCGGAGAACGCGGCCGACCTCGGCGCATTCGCGGAAGACGCGAGACCCGGCGCCGCCCTCGTGGTCGACGACCGCGCCGTGGAATTTCTCATAGCCGCCGCGGCTTTTGCGCCATTGAAAATAGTGGATGGCGTCGGCGCCGTTGGCGACGGCCTGCAGCACTTCCTGAAGGTGCACGCCGGGGCGCTTGAGCTTGTTGACCGAGCTCCAGTTGACCGAGCTGGGCGCGCACTCCATGAGCATCCAGGAGGAGCCGCCGGCCAGCCCGCGCATGAGGCTGTGGGTGAAGTCGGCGTCGAGGGATTTTTGCCACGAGTCCTCCCGATCGGCGTGGAGCGGGTAGATGTCGTTTGAGATTCGGTCCAGCACGCCGGCCCAGCGCCAGTAGTCGGTGCCGCGGCAGGTCCCCATGAAATTCGTCGTGCAGGGCACGGCGGGCGAAAACTCCCGCAGCGGGGCGATTTCGTTTTTCAGGAAAGAAATGTGCTGGTCGTTGACGAAGCGCAGCCAGTCGACGGCGAGCGCGTCTATGCTGGGGTCGTGGGTGGGAATCTGCGACCAGTCGGTGAAGGTGTGATTCCAGAACGAGGTGCACCACGCGTGGTTGAGCGAGGCGAGATCGCCATGGCGTTGGCGGAGCCAGTCGTGGAAGGCGGTTTTGCAGGCCGGGCAGTGGCACTCGCCGTTTAACTCGTTGCCCACATGCCAGAGGGCGAGGGCGGGGTGCCGGCCGTAGCGGCGGGCAAGCTCGCGGTTGATGCGGCTGACCGCGGCGCGGTAGACGGGCGAAGTGGGGCAGTGGTTGTGGCGTCCGCCGGAAGAGTCGCGCCGCCCGTCCCGACCCACGCGGCGCACCTCGGGATGACGCTCGGAAAGCCACATCGGCTTGGATCCGCTCGGGGTGGCGAGGAAGACGACGAGACCGGCTTCGGCGAAGCGATCCATCGTGGCGTCCAGCCAGTCGAAGGTGAAGACGCCGGGCTCGGGCTCAAGGGCGGTCCAGGCGAAGATGCCGACGGAGGCCGAGGTGGCTTTCACCCGCTTCATCAGCTCGATGTCCGCGCGCAGCACGGCGGGGTCGTGCAGCCATTGGTCGGGGTTGTAGTCGGCCCCGTAGAGGATGCGCTCGCAGAAGGGGGTGCGAAGGGGCGGTTTCATGCCTTATTTGGGTTCCGCGTATGCAACGGGTGCGGCTGCGAGCGTGGTTTGCTTTAACGAAATTTAATCGATTGCTGCCTCTGACTTAAAATAGACATCGAACAAGTAGGTAAGTATCTATTTTAAAGGTATTAATATTCAAAAAATAGGCGCGTGTGCCGGCGGGAATATTGGGGCTGTGAAGGGTTTTTGTTCGATTTTAGTTTGATTGTCGAACATTTTCCTTGGACCAGTCTTTTTCAGGATTGCGATTGGCGGCCGTTTATCGCGCTAAGTTGGGTCATGTCGCCGACCAACGCCGCGAAGCACGCGCTGAAGATTAGTCCGGAAATCAATCGTCGGGACGAAGCAGGGGATCAGATCAAGCGTTACATCCTCACGCACCAGATGAAGCCGGGAGAGCGTCTGCCGACGGTCCGGCAACTCTCCGAGCATTTTGGTATAACGTTAAACGCGGTGTGGCGCGCCTTGAGGCAGCTGCACCAGGAGGAGTGGCTGGATGCGCTGCGGAACAAGCGCTACACGGTGTCGGAAAAGCTCTACACCACCATCCTGCGCTCGGTTCGCGTGAAGGCCTTTTTTTACGGCGAGGGCTACATCTACTTCTCCGGATTTCGTCGCCTGGCCGACGCGCTGAGCCGCGAGTGCCGCTATCACAACATCGACATGCAGATCCAGCTGGTGCCGCATGGACGCCTGCCGGACGCGAAGGCGTGGGATGATTGCGATCTGGTGCTCATGGACAGCGACAGCAGCCGCGCGTTTTTGAAGGCGTTTCCGAGCTTCCCGCTGCCGGTGATCGGCTTGGACGCGAATTACAGCGATCTCTATCGGGCGAACATCGTGACCGACCATCATTTCGGCGGAAGGATCGCGGCGGAGGAGATGTTGAAGCGGGACGAAAAGACGGCGCATGTGGTTTATCACGCGGGTTCGGAAAACAATCCCCGCGTCACCGCGCGCATCGAGGGGTTTCGGCAGGCCTGGCTCGAGTCCGGGCGATCCGCGGAGTCGATCAAGCTGGTGCCGATCGCGTGGAGCCTGAGCGCGCTGGAGATCGCGCTGAACCTGCTCGACCACTTCTCTAAGAATGCGGCGAAGGGCAGCTACTTCGTCACCGACGGCCGTCTGGCGACGAATTTCCTCGAGGTCATGGCCTACAAAAAAGTCCCCGTTCCGGGCACGGTCACCATGATCGGCTACGATGGCGCGCAGCAGGGCGAGCTGACGAATCCTCCGATGACCACGATCCAGCAGGACATGGACAAGATCGCCGCGTCCGCCGTGCACTGGATGCGGGAGATCGTCTCCGGCAATCAGCAAAAGCGGGTGCTGGAGCGCATACCGCCGGTGCTGATCGCGCGCGCCTCATTCTGAGGCCGGAGAGTCGGAGCGAGGCAGGGAGCGGACCATTACTCGGCCAGGGAGCCCGCGAGCAGAATGGCCGCGATTTGAAGAACCGTCGACGGCGCGGTGGCGGGGGCCTTGTAGGAGCCGCCCGCGTTTCGCACGATCTGCGCGCGATCGGGAGGCTCGGCGAGGAATTCGATTTTCACCCGGTGTTTCCCGCGCGGGAGATCCTGCGGATAGAGCCAGGCCTTGTGGCTGACGCGTCCCGCATGGGAGTAGGTGTCGAAAAACGTGCCTGTCAGCGAAGGCAGGTCGTCCACCGTGACGCGAAACAGGCCGGTGGCCGGGCCGCGAAATCCGGAAAGTCCGAAGCCGACGCCGTCGAAGGTGAACTCGAGCGTTTCGCCCGGCGTGGATGCCGCCCAGACGCCGGAAAAATACTGGCTGATGCGCTGGCGCTTCTCGGTGCCGTCGGGCGGCTCGATCTTTTGCCAGCCCGCGCTGCGGACGACGCCGGGCGCGTCGACGGCGACCATGCTCGCGTTTTCCCAGTTGTCGGCGTCGAGCGGCGCGGGGAGCGCGTGCGGACCCGCTTTGCCGGCGGCCCGGAGCGCGGGGACGGAGCGCGCGATGGCGTCGAGATAGAGGCGGTGGCCGGCGTCGAGCGGATGCGTGCCGTCGACGCTGAACACGATGGGGCCGTCGGCGGGCGCGTCGGCGGCGGGGGCTTTGCCGGAAAAAACCAGCCGGCCCGCGTCGAGCAGGCGGACGACGCCGGGGCCGAAGTCGATGGTCGGCACGCCGTAGTGGTCGGCGACTTTTTTCATGTTCTCCACCACCTTGGGGGAACGGTTCTGCTGCAGCTCCTTGATCATTCCCTTGCTGAGGGTGAAGACGAGGCACACCTCGGCCAACGGATTGTGGCGTCGGACTTGCCGCACGATGCCCTCGACGGAGCGGATGGCGCGTTTATCGGTGGCGCCGGCGCCGTTGACCGCGAACTCGACGAAGACGAGATCCGGCGAGTGGCGCAGCACGTGGTTTTGCAGGCGGCAGGCGCCGAACTCGGCGCCGGTGCCCGACATGGTGGCGCGGATCTCATCGACCTTGGCCCGAGGGTATTGCCTGGCGAACCACTCGCGCGAGAGCACGCGCCAGCCCGCGGCCTCGGTGATGCTGCCGCCGAGGTAGGCGATGCGCACGGGGCCGCCGGCTTCGAGTTTGGCGAAGAAGTTGGGCAGGCCGCCGCGCGGCTCGCACTCGGGGATGGTGATGGCGACGGGCGTGGCGGGTTGTTGGTCCTGGCCTGCCGCGGGCGAAACGACGGGCAGCGCCAGTGAAAGGAGAAGCAACAGGATGTGAAACGAGCGACGGGGTGTGTTCATTGCGAAAGAGAAGGTGGAGTTATTTGCCGAGGGTTCCCGGGCGAAGGGGCTCGACCGGGACGCCGTCTTCGTAGCGGGCGGGCAGGGAAGAGGCGGGGCCGACGCGAATCACCGGGTGGTCGATCTGCGCCAGCGTGGCGGGGATGGTGATGACCAGGTGGCCTTGGGCGTCGCGCTTCACGTCGAGCCACTGGTGGGTTTCGAGCACCTGGGCGCGAAACTCGGCGGCGGCGTCGGGGAGGGCGAGCGGCTGCGGCAGAGTGAGCGCGCCGGGCGGGAGCGGGGTGAGCACGAAAAGATTAAAATGAGGCTCGGTTCCCTCGGGGTGGAGCGTGGCGCGGAGATTGTCGGGCAAGGCGCCGGGGGCGAAGGGACTGCGACGGGAGGGCTGCAGGGCGGATTCGTTGATCGCCATCCAGGCGGCGAACTCGCGCAGGCGGCGGACGGCGGCTTTTTGAAAAGAGCCGTCGGGCAGCGGGCCGACGTTGAGCGTGATCGCGCCGCCGTGATGGGCGTTGGTTAGGAGCGAATCGAGGAGGTTTTCGAAGGAGCGCCACTGGTAATCGAGGCGATGGTAGCCCCAGGCGTGGTTCATGGTCGCGGGGGTTTCCCAAGGCACATTGGGGGCCTTGGCGGCGGTGGGAAATTGGTTGTCGCCCATCGAGATGAAGTCGGCCCCGGCGGGATCGTGGGAGGCGATGCGACCATTGATCATGCAGCGCGGCGCTTTTTCCCGGATGAGTTTGATTAACTGGTCGCGGCGGGCGGCGGTGATCTGGTGGCGGGCGCCCTTGCCCCACGTGTCGAACCAGAACATCGCGGGTTGGTAGCGCTCGATCAGTTCGGCGACTTGGGGCAGACATTTGCCCTTCCAGTAGGCCTCGAACCGCTCGTCGGTCGGCTGGACCAGCGGCGGGTCGTTTTTCTTTTCGGGCCAGGGCGGGAGCGCGCCACCCGGGTGTTCCCAGTCCTGCCAGTGCGAGTAGTAGAAGCCGAGTTTGACGCCGTATTTCCGGCAGGCGGCCGCGAGTTCGCCGAGCGGATCGCGGCCTTTGGCGCCGAAGGGAGTGGAGGCGATGTCGTAATCGGACACGGCGGAATCCCACAGCGCGAAGCCGTCGTGGTGTTTGGCCGTGATGACAAAGTAGCGCATGCCCGCCTCGGCGGCCAGGCGTATCCACTCGTCGGCATCGAAGCGCGTGGGGTTAAACCGGGACAAGAGCGTGTCGTAATCGGCCTTGGGGATGCCGCCGTCGGGCCGGGGCCAGCGCCACTGGGTGCGGATCCACTCGGCGTAATGGTTGCGTCCCATCTCCTCGCCCTGCCAGACGCCGGCCGGGATGGAGTAGAGGCCGAAGTGGACGAACATGCCGAAGCGGG
>JAIXVY010000030.1 GCA_027482505.1 Opitutaceae bacterium
CGCGCCGGCAGGAACGCTGGCGCGCCGCCTTTGATCGCATCAGCCGCGATCCGGCCGCCGTGCTCGCCTATCCCTTCAGCCCGGACACGCCGACGGATCGCACCATCGCCAACCGGGCCGCGGGCGCGAGCGACGCAAGCGTCATGGCGCTCGTCGGCGCGGCATGGACGGAAGGTCGCTGGCCGGGCAAGTCAGCCGTGGAGTTTCACGGCACCGGCGACCGTCTGCGCCTCGATGCCCCCGGCGCCTACTCCCAGCTCACCCTGCTTTGCTGGGTTCGCGTCGACAGCCTGGCCAACGAATACAACGGCCTGCTCATTCCCAACGGCTATCGCCCGGGCAGCGTCCAGTGGATGATCCGTCGCGACGGCCGGTTGCGCTTCTCCATGGTGAACGGCAAGGGTTCGCCCGGCACCCCGGCTGGCTGGGATCGCGTGATCGTCGCCCCCGCCATTTCTCCGCTCGATCTGGGGCGCTGGGTTTTCCTCGCGACCACCTACGATTCCGCCACCGGCCGGGTGATCCATTATCGGGACGGCCAGCCCTCCGGCGAAGGTAAGCTGAACACCCCTCTCCCCGCCCAACTCGGATCAATGGGCGTTGGCAACTGGGCCGGCGGAAGCATGCCGTCTCCCTCGGATTCGTCGCCCAAGGCCAAACCGTATTATCGCAACCTGGTGGGCCGCATCGACGAATTGACCGTGCTCTCGCGCGCGCTGGGGCCGGACGAGATCAGCGCCTATTACGAGGAAGGTCGCCAGTAAACTTCCCCGTCACGGGCCTCTCGCCGCGGCGCCACAATCCTCGCGCGGACTCCGGCGACGCGCCTACTCCTCACATGCTTTCCCCCATCCGAAGCCCGCGCTATGCTCGATTCACAACCGGCACCGGCTCGATCGACGGACAAGACGTGAACCTCATCATGTCGTGATTTAGCCGCGCACGGCGAAACCGGCGTGTCGGTCGCGTTACCTTTTCCGAAGACACGGAATACAGTTAGTCGCCACCATCACTGGAAGCCTCCCGCACGCCACCATGTCGCCCCTCGGTCACGCCCTCGCCGTCTCCCTTTTTCTCGCCGCTTCGGCCGCGGCAGCCTCGCTGCCGCCCGACCCGTCCTACGTTTTGCTCTTCGCCGACGAGTTCGACGGCGCGACGCTGAACGAAAAGGACTGGGTCTACCGCCTGGACCGACGCGGCGGAGAGGCGAATTTCTCCGGCATCAACGGACTGAACCGAAAGGAAAACGTGCGCGTCTCCGGCGGTCTGCTGCGCGTCCGCGTCGATCAAGAGATTCTCGACGGCAAGAAGGAGAACACCGGCGGCGGCATCATCACCAAGAAACGTTTCGGCTACGGCTACTACGAGTGCCGCTACCGCCCGCTCATGGATGGCAAAGGCGGCGTGCACACCGCTTTCTGGCAGCGCGGCCCCCAGCTCAACGTTCTCGCCGGTCAGCTGCTCGATCCCACCACTCCGGCGCAAAACATCCTCTTCGAGATCGACTCGTCCGAAATCGACAACCCGAAATGGGAGGGCACCAACAATCTCTACGACGTCATCGCGCCGAAAGGCATGAGCGACGGTTATCCCTGGCCCGCGCGCTTTCACATCCCGATCAAACCGCTCGAGGGCGGCTGGTTCATCGACGCCTACGAATACACGCCCGAAGGCATCATTTTCTACGACAATCATGTCGAGGTGGCGCGCATTCGCTACGACCGCATCCGCGCGCAGCAAAACATCTGGCTCACCGCCCTAAACGGCTTCGGCACCATCAAGGACACCTCGATATACCCGGGCGAATCCGATTTCGACTACTTCCGCTACTACGCCAAGGACTACCCCGGCGCCAATTTGATCGCGAACGAGGGCTTTGAATACAACCTCGACAGCGTCGATCCCCAGGAGCCGATCGCCTGGCTGGAGACCGGCGACGTCGAGGCCGGCCGCGTCGTCGACGGCGAGGCTTTTCTTGCCGCCTGCAAACTCCGCCACTCGTCGGACAAACCCTACAAGACCGTCACCAGCCAGACGCTGCACTACATCCTCGACGGCGACTACGCCGCCTCCGCGATGGTGCGCTCCTCCGGCGGCCAGCGCGTCGCCCGCTTCTCGGTGGGCAGCCCCGGCGGCGCGTCCGTCTCCGTCGCCATTACCGCGTCCTCCGCCTGGACGCGTATCCTGATACCGACCGCCAACATTGTCGGCAACGAAGCCACCATCGCCATCGAGTCCGACGCCGACGCCGGCCAGTGGGTCGAGGTCGACGACGTGCAATTCCTCAAGCCCGCCGCGCCCGACAAGCTCGTCATTCAAAGCAAGGCCTTCGAGGCCGTCACCGATCCCATCTGGCAGGTCTGCGAAAAACCGACCGCCTTCCGCGAGGGCGCCTACTCTTTCTTCGGCCGCGAGGTCGGCTACGGCGAGGCCATCACCGTCGCCTTCTCCATGAAACCCGACGCGCTCCGCGACCAAGTCGTCATGGAACGCATGCCGCGCACCGGCGATTCCGGCTGGGGCGCGCGCGTCACCGCCGCCGGCGATGTCGTGTTCCGCATCGGCAGCGCCGCCACCCACACCGATGTTGTCGCCAAGGGCGTCTGCGCCCTCGGGCGCGCGGTCCATGTCGCCTGCGTCTTCGATCGCGGAGCGGCCCGCGTCTTCATCGACGGTCGCGAGGCCGCGTCCCTCTCCGGCATCGTCCAGCGCACGCTCGACAAAAAGGCCGCCGGCAGCGTCGGCGGCCAGCACCGCACCTCGACCAAGGATCCCTACGCCGGCATCCTTCAGGACATCCGCGTCCACAACCGCGGCCTTACCGCGGACGAGATCGCTTCCCTGGCCGCCCATTAATACAACCCTTCCTGGCCCTCATTCCCATGCTCCCCCTGCGCCACCTTCTTACTGCCTTTGCCCTTCCGCTGGCCGCTCTGGCCGCGCCCCCGGCCTCATCCCCCGCCGCCGCCCCGGCACCCCAGTTCGGCGAGATGACCACGCTGGCCCAGTTTGGCGCCACCGGCCCCGCACGCTATCAACCTACCGCGGCCGATGCCGCCCGCGTCGCCTGGTTTCGCGAAGCCCGTTTCGGACTCTTCATGCACTGGGGCCTCTACTCCAAGATGGCCGGCTACTGGAAAGGCCAGAAGGTCACCGGCGGCGAATGGGCGCTCAAACTCCACAAGCTCCCCATCGAGGAATACCGCGCCCTCGCCAAGGAATTCAACCCGGTGAAGTTCAACGCCGACGAATGGGTGCTCCTGGCCAAGGCCGCCGGCATGAAATACATCGTCATCACATCCAAGCATCACGACGGCTTCTCGATGTTTGATTCCGATGTCACCACCTACGACATCGTCGACGCCACGCCCTTCAAGCGCGACCCGATGAAGGAACTCAAGGAGGCCTGCGACCGCCACGGCCTCAAGTTCGGCCTCTACTACTCCCACGCCCAGGATTGGAACGAGCCCGACGGCTACGGCAACAACTGGTCCTGGCCCGGCTATCCGCGGAACATGGACAAGTATCTCGACGAAAAATCCATTCCGCAGATCCGCGAACTCTGCCTCAAATACAAACCCGCCATCCTCTGGTTCGACACCGCCGGCGACATCACCCCCGCCCGCGCCGAACAGATCGCCGCCATGGTCCGCGAACTCGCTCCCGACATCCTCATCAACAGCCGCATCCAGCTCGGCAAGCCCCGCGGCCTGCCCATCACCGACTTCGATGGCAGCGGCGACAACGAGCCCTTTCATCAATACCACCCCGTTCCGTGGGAGCTCTGCGGCACGCTCAACAAGAGCTGGGCCTACAAACGCTGGGACGAGGCCTTCCGCCCCGTGAGCGAGCTCCTCTTCAACCTCATCGACGCCGCCTCCAAAAACGGCAACTACCTGCTCAACGTCGGCCCCACCGCCGAGGGCGAGATCCTCCCGCCCTACGCCGACCGCCTCCGCGCCATGGGCGAATGGCTCAAGGTCAACGGCGAGGCCATCTACGGCGCCGACGGCACTCCTTGGGGCGCAGAGTTCGGCGACTTCGGCACCGTCGACGGCAAACGCAAGTTCATCGCCGCCCCCGCCGTCTGGCGCGCCACCACCAAGCCGGGCAAAATCTACATCCACGTCCTGAAGTGGCCCGAGGACGGCAAACTCGCCCTCCCCGCCCTGCCCAAACACGTCACGGGCGGACGCCTCCTCGCCTCCCCTTCCGTCTCCGTCGGCGTCGAGCAGTCCGCCTCCGGCCTCACGCTCACCCTCCCCGCCCAGGCCCCCGATCCCGTCGCGTCCGTCGTCGCCCTCGATCTCTGATTCTGTGCCATGAGCGCGCCCTCCGCCCGTCTTCGGCGCTCGCTGCGGTTTATCTGCGCCGTCTCCGCCCTGGTCTTCGCCGCCTCCGCGCCCGCCGACGAGCTCGGCTGGCTCGACGCCTACGATGTCGTCTGGACTTCGCAGAGCAAAAACTCCGCCGAATCCATGCCCTGCGGCGGCGGCGACACCGGCCTCAACGTCTGGGTGGAGAACGGCGACCTGCTGATCTACGCCCAGCGCAGCGGCTGCTTCGACGAGAACAACCAATACCTCAAGCTAGGCCGCCTTCGCGTCCGCCTCGATCCCAACCCCTTCGCCCCCGCCTCGCCGGACTCGCCCGCCCCGGCATTCAAGCAACGGCTCCGCCTTCGCGACGGCCGCATCGAGATCGACGGCGTCAATGGCGCCGACTCCGCTCGCATTCTCGTCTGGGCCGACGTGTGTCATCCGGCCATCCACGTCGAGATCGAGTCCGCCCGCCCCGTTTCCGTGCGCGCCGCCTACGAAACTTGGCGTCACACCGATCTCGACCTGCCCAACAGCCCCGCCCGCCCGCGCTTCGCCGCCCTCGGCTGGGACGGATACCCGGGCCAGATAACCCGCTTCCGCGACGAGATCGCCTTTAAGGGCGACGCCGTCTTTTTCCATCACCGCAACCGCGACGACCAGCTCCTCTTCGACTACACCGTGCGCCAGCAGGGGCTCGAGGCGGTGAAGGATCAACTCGTCGACACCCAGCGCGGACGCACCTTCGGCGGCATTCTCCGCGGGCCCGGCTTCCGCCCCGCCGGCACCAGCGAGGGCAAATACATCCTCACCCCGTTCCAGGCTTGGTCGCTCGCCTCGGAAGCTCCCTCCCGCTCCCACCGCCTCGAGCTCGTAAGCCACGTCGCGCAGACCGCCTCCCTCGACGCCTGGATCGCAGGCCTGCGCGCCAATCTCTCCGCCCTTCCCCCGCTCGCCGAGGCTCGCGAGGCCTCGCGCCTTTGGTGGGAACAGTTCTGGCAACGCAGCCACATCGTCATCAACCCCGGCCAACCCGATCCGGCCTCGCGCCCCTGGCAGATCGCGCGCAACTACCAGCTCTTCCGCTATCAGCTGGGCACGAACGTTCGCGGCGACTACCCGACCAAGTTCAACGGCGGCAACTTCACCTTCGATCCTTCCCTGGTCAGCGAGGGCCGCACCCTTGACCCCGATTGGCGCGCCTGGGGCGGCGGCAGCTTCACCGCCCAAAACCAGCGCCTCGTCCACTGGCCCATGCTCAAGTCCGGCGACGCCGATCTCGTCGTTCCGCAACTGGAGTTCTACCGCCGCGCCCTCCCCTCCGCCGTCGCCCGCGTAAAAACCTACTACGGCCACGAGGGCGCGCTGTTCGCCGAGCAACTGGAGAATTTTGGCCTGCCCATCTCCGCCGGCTGGGGCTGGACCGAGCCCGAGGCCAGGGTCCGCCAGCGCGGCAAAGAGGTTCCGTTTGGCGATCCCCGCATCAAGGGCACCAATGGCCCGGGGCCCAACACCATCGTGGAGCGCGGCGAACAGGCCAACGCGTATGTCTCCTACCACTACGAGTCTCAGCTCGAGATGTCCTACCTCGCCCTCGAGCGCCACCGCTTCCACGGCGGCGACCTCGCCCCGTATCTGCCGCTCATCCGCCAGTCCGTGTGTTTTTTCGACGAGCACTACCAGCTCCGGCAAACGATGCGGGACGGCCGGCCCCTCGACGCCGACGGTCGCCTCGTCATTTTTCCCTCCACCGCCTGCGAAACCTATCGCGGCGCGCGCAACCCCTCCGACGTTATCGCCGGCCTCGCCGCCTGCCTCGACGGCCTTCTCGCGCTCGACGACTCTCTCGTGCCGCCCGCCGAGAAGGACTACTACCGCGGCTTTAAATCCCGCCTGCCCGATCTCCCCTTCGGCGAGACCAAGGGCGACCGCATTCTCAAGCCCGCCCATTCCTGGAGCCACGTCCAAAATTTCGAGTGCCCGCAGTTCTACCCGCTCTTCCCCTTTAACCGATTCTCCCTGGGCGACGCAGCCATGATCCAGGTCTTCCGCGACACCTGGAAGCACGGCACCTTCAGAAAAGACCTCGTCCAAAGCTGGCACCAGAACGGCATCTTTTTCGCCCGCATGGGTCTCGCCGCCGAGGCCGCCGACTTCAACGCCCGCAAGCTCGCCGACGCCCCGCGACGCTTTCCCACCTTCTGGGGCCCCGGTCACGATTGGACGCCGGACCACAACTGGGGCGGCTCCGGCATGATCGGCCTTCAGGAAATGCTCCTTCAAACCATCGGCGACGAGATCCGCGTGCTGCCCGCCTGGCCCAAAGACTGGGACGTCGACTTCAAGCTCCACGCTCCGCAACAAACCGTCGTGGAAGCCCGCGTGAAAAACGGCCGCCTCGTCTCGCTCAAAGTCACCCCCGAATCACGCCGCAAGGACCTCGTCATTCCGGACTCCTTTAAACCCTAAGGCGCCCTCCGTATGCGCCCCTCTTCTTACTCGCCTTCGCTCGCATAGTCCTCGCTGCCCCCGCCGACGGTCTCGTATCCTACCCATGCACCGTTTTTCTGTTACCATCCCCTGCTTAGCCAACGGATCAAAGCTGCGCCTGCTCACCGCGTTTTGCATGCTCGGCTTGCTGGTTCCCACCGCGACCGTGCGCGCCGAGCTAAAACCCCTCGCTATCATCACCGCGCAGGCCAGCTCGAAAACCGACGTCAACGTCGCCGCCAAGGCCATCGACGGAATAATCGCCGAAAACTCCCGCTGGCTGAGCGCAAAATCCGACACCGCCCCGTGGCTCGAACTTCAACTCGCCGCCGCCACCCGGCTCGGCGGCGTCCACCTCTTCACCGGCACCCTGGACAAAAATCCCGTGGAAGACCTCGCCATCGATTTCCGCGATGCGTCCGGCCGCTGGATCGAGATCCCCTCCGCCTCCGTCAGCGGCAACCAGTCGCCCGCCTTGCGCATCCAATTTGACCAGACGGTGGACGTTCACACCGACCGTCTCCGCATCCGCGTGCTAAAAACCCACCAGGGCATTGCCCGCATCAAAGAGGTCGTCGTCTGGCCCTACGCCGCCGATCTTCCGGCCTTGCCCAAAGAGGCCCGCTCCTTCGGCGACGAACCGCCCGTCCCGGAGATTTACCTCAACCAAAGCGGCTTTGATTCCCGCTACTCCAAACGCTTCACCGCCCCCACCCTGCCCGACGGCACCGCGTTCATCGTGCGAGCGGCCGCGCCCCGCTCGGAGCCGGCCTTCACCGGCGTCATCAAGGGTCACATCGGCGACTTCACCGCCTTCGCCCCGTCCGATTCGCGCGACTATGTCGTCGAGGCCGGCGGCATAGTCTCCGTGCCTTTCCGCATCCGCCCGTGGTGGCTGGAGCGCGTGAGCTACCAGCGCATGATCGATTTCATGGTCGATAGCCGCCACTATGTCGGCAACGACCGCGCCGTCTGCTCCGGCTCCTTCGGCTGGCGCGACGACCATCACTTCGGCTGGGAACTTCACACCCTCGTTCCGCAATACCTCTCCAATCCGTCCGCCTACGACCGGATGCCCCGCCAGATCCGCTACGAGCCGCCGACCAAGCCCGGACTCTGGGGCGCCCTCCAGCCCTACGACGAATCCGCCCCCGATGTCGTGAAACTCATCCACTGGGGCGCCGATGTCATCGTCTCGCAAAAGCTCACCCACGAGTTTCTCAAGTCCCAACTCGCCTATTTCCTCTACGCCTGGCCCGCCCTGAAAAGTCATCTGCCCGAGCAAAACTACCGCGTTGTCCGCGACTACGTTCTCGCCACCTGGACCCAGTCCGCCGCCGACCGGAAATACCCTTACGACGCCAGCGCCGACCACAACCTCCTCGCGCTCAAAACCAAGATCGGCTCCACCAAGGGCGAGCTCCCGCCGGGCTACTCCGTCGAGCCCAACGTGCTCCTCTACTCCGTCGCCCTCCGAGACAAACTCCCCAACCCCGCCCAATATCTCGACGCCGCCCGCGCCCAGGCCGCGTGGATGACCGAGAACCTCGACTGGTCCGTCCCACTCCTCACCAAGGGCCAGCGTATGAGCGAATTCATTACGCTCACCGGCCTCGCCACGTTTCTGCGTCTCTACCCCGACGAGGCGCCGCCCAAGCTTCGCGCCTCCATCGCCAGCTGGACCGAGGTCATGCTCCGCCGCTCGGCCAATCTCTGGGATTTCCGCAAGCTCGACGACGCCGACGGTTGGACTCCCATGGAGCCGCCCCACCCGCAAAAGTGGAACGAACCCGGCAACGTCGCCGGCCTGCCCGCCGCCTTGCTCGCCGTGAAGGCCGTCACCGACGATCCCGCCACCCGCCTGCGCCTCGACCAGATCGCCCTCGCCCACCTCGACAACGTCTTCGGCCGCAATCCCGTGGGCCGCCACTTTTCCTACGACGCCCCGCGCGAGGTCGAGGGCGTGGAACACGGTTGGTTCACCTTCTGCCCCGGCGGCATCGGCCGCCTCGCCCAGGCTCGCTTCGTCCTCGATGCCAGCCCCAAGGATTTCCACTACCCCTACCACCCCGAGATGCTCGGGCGTGGCTACACCGAGGGCTGGGTTCAGTTCAACACGCCCTTCAACGCCAGCATGGCCTACCTCGCCTTCGACCGCGCTTTCCTCCAGGCCGCGCGCGAGGGCGACTCCGTTGTCATCCGTCTCTGCGCGCCGATCAACTTCGACGACGCCGTCGCCGAAACCGCCACCGTCCAACTCACCACTCCCGCCGGTCCCACCATCGAGGTCACCGTCACCGAGGAGTCGCCCGCCTCCCCCTTGCTCACCGCCCGCATCCCCGCCGCCACTGTCCCCCCCGGCTCGGTCGTTCGCTACGGCTTTGGTTACCTCGGCCACTCCGTCACCGTGCCCTGATCTAGGCCCTTCCGCTTTCCACGTTTTACCTCGATGCTTTCCGCCAAGACCTGGCTTGTCTTCGTATCCGCGCTTTTCGCGTGCTTCATTGCGAGCGCCTCCGAAAAGCCGCTTACCCTTCGCGACGACCGGCCGGCACCGCTTGATCTCAAGGGCTGGGAAAATCACTCCTATCCGCTCGGCAACGGCCATTTCGGCGTGAGCTTTTTCGGCGGCATCGACGAGGAGCTCTGGCAGTTCACCGAAAAAAGCCTCCACGTCCGCGACCCCGAGACGCCCGAGACCCACTACAGCTACATCGGCCTATCCAGCCTCTGCGAGTTGCGCTTGTTCCAGGATCACACGCCGGAAAAGGCCAGCGACTACCGCCGCGAGCTCGATATC
>JAIXVY010000023.1 GCA_027482505.1 Opitutaceae bacterium
AGGCAGTTCGTGGTGCAGGAGGCGTTGGAAATGATGCTGTGCTTGGAGACGTCGAGCTTGTCGTCGTTAACACCCATGACGACGGTGATGTCCTCGCCCTTCGCGGGGGCGGAGATGATGACCTTCTTGGCGCCGGCGGTGATGTGGCCCTTGGCCTTCTCGGCCTCCGTGAACAGACCGGTCGACTCGATCACGAGATCGACGCCCAGCTTGGCCCAGGGGAGCTCGGCGGGGGACTTGGCGGAAACGACGAGGATGTCGCGGCCGTTGATGACGAGAACGTCGTCCTCGGCCTTGTCCGGCGAGGACTTCTTGGAGGAGACGGTGCCCTGGAACTTGCCCTGGGTGGAGTCATACTTGACCAGGTAGGCGAGATTGTCGGCGGGAACGATGTCGCCCACGGCCACGACATCGAGGGTCGTGCCCAAGAGGCCCTGCTCGACGAGGGCGCGGAAGACGAGGCGGCCGATGCGGCCGAAACCATTGATAGCGACTTTGATAGCCATGATAGGGCTCCGAGTGTGGTGTTTGTTTACTTTGTGGTGAAGGGCGTCTGGTGGACGCGGAAAGGAGGAGAAAAGAAGCCGCGCGGGCGGGAACGCAAGGGTTTTGGCGGCGCGGCGTTTGGCGGGGACTACGCGAGTCTTGCCGGATAGGCTAAACGCCTAGGAAGACGGGAGCCGATCCTGCGGCTAGTCCGCCAGCCACAGCCCGCAGCCCAGGGCGGGGACAAAGAGCTTCTCGGCGACTCGCCGCGCCCCCGCCGGCCGATCCGCCGGCAAGAAACGCTCCTGATCGGCCAACTGCCTCCAGGGCAGCGCGGCCCACTCGCCCACCGGCAACATCACGTCCCCCGAGCCGGGATTGATGGCGAAGAGCAGCCGGCGCGGGCCTTGGCTGAGGTCGGCGTTGAAGACGATGGCCGCGGCGGCGGAACCCTCTCCCCAGATGAATTGAAAAAAGCCCTCGCTGGCCCGGGAGAAGTGCCGGAGCAAACGCCCGGTCTCGGAACGGCGAAACGCGATCCAATCCGCGAAATAGGCGTGGGTGGCGGGAAACCGCAGGATGCGCTCGTAGTCGAGGGCGTTGAGGTCGCCGCGCTGGTAGGTGTTGTTGGCCCCGTGCTTGGACTTCAGCATGTCCTGCCCTTCGCAAATCATCGGGATGCCGACGGAAACGAACAAGAGGGCCGCCATCAGGTGGGTGCGCCGGCGATCGTTCGCGGTCGGCCAGTGCCCGTCGTTGTTGGGGTTCTCGGTGATCACGTCGATCCAGCAGCGGTCGTCGTGCGACTCGGTGTAGTTGACCGTCTGCGCCGGCCACTTCGCGTAATACCAAGGCGATCCTTTCAGGAAATACTCCAGCGTCTCCCGCGAGCCTCCGCCATGGACGTAGTCGCGCAGGAAGTTGCGGTAGCCGTCGTTCCACGAGGCCCAGCCCGTGTCGCGCAGCTCTCCCGCCGCGTGCCCGCGGAAACTCCAAGGCTCCGCGATGAGGATGACGTCCGGCTTCACGCGCTTCAACGCCACCTCCACGTCCTTCAGCACGGCCACGCCGACCAGATCGGCCAGGTCGAAACGGAAACCGTCAACGCCGTAGACCTCGAGCCAGTGCGCGCAACTGTCGATGACCAGCCGCTTGGCCATCGCCGCCGAGCAACGCAGGTCGTTGCCGCATCCGCTCCAGTTCGAGAGCTGCCCGGCGGCGTCCTGCTCGAAGTAGTAGAGCTTGTCCAAAAACATCAGATGCGCCGGCTCGCCCACGTGGTTGTAAACCACGTCGACGATCACCGCGATGCCGCGCGCGTGGAAGGCGCGCACAAGATCCTGGAGTTCTCGCACGCCGGAAGCCGCGTCGGGACGCGTCGCGTAGGCGCTGGCCGGCGCGAAATAATTCACCGTCATGTAGCCCCAGTGGTATTCCTCGCGCGTGCGGTTATCGAACTCCTGCAACGGCTGCAGCTCCACGCAATTCACGCCTAGTCGCGAAAGGTAGAACTCCTCGCTTTCGACCCATTTTTTCAACCCCGCGAAGCCGCGCCGCTCGTTCTCGTCGGCCGCCACCGGCGCTCCGGCCGCCAGATCGCGCACGTGCGCCTCGCAGATGACCAGATCGTGCCAGGCCGGCGTCTTGAAATCCCGCGCCGCCGCCACCGGATTCAGACGCGCCCGATCCAGGATGATGCCCGGGCCCTCGCGACCGACCGTCGCCAGCGCATAAGGATCGAGCACGCGCCGCTTGGGATCAAAGGCCCCGAAAGCGTCGCGCGGCCCGTCCACCTGATACCAATAGAACCAGCCGTGCAGGTTCCCCTCCAAGGTGAGCTCCCACACCCCCGCCGCGCCGTCGGCGTCGGCGCGACGGGCGAGCCGGTAACGATGCGGCCTATCCTGCTCGGCCAGGGCCGCGCACACCGCCAGTTCGACGGACTTGGCTCGCGGCGCGAAAATCCGAAACACCGTCTGCCCGCGCTGGGGATAAACGCCGAGGGGCAGCTCGCTCGCCAAGTCGTAGAAAAAACCACCCGGACGCAGCGGCACCTGATCACCCGCGTGGCCCTCCGCCCAGCGGACGGTCAAACTTACCGAAAGATCCGCCGGCGCCTCCAGTTCGAAGCCAAACAAATGGCAACCGGTGCGCTCCGGATCGATCACCCGGTTCAAGTTGCCTCCTTCGTCGCGCTCCACCCCGGGCGCTCCCCAGGAGACCGGCAGCCAGCGGTGGCCGGCGGTCACGAATTTGAAACGCCGCCCGCCCGCCAGCACCGGCTCGGCGGGTCCGCTCCAAGCCAGCACCGGCCGGCCGGCCAGAGAGCGCGGCTTCATCGTCCACCCGAGCTCCTCCGCGCCACGCCAGCCGTTGAATTCCCCCGCCACACGCACGTCGTCTACCTGCGGGTCCAATCCCGGATAATCGGCGGGATCGAGCAGAAACTCGATAACCCCTTCCTGAGGAAAATGATAACCCGCCTCCAAACCAAATTTCGAAGTGGGCACCCGCTCCAGGCGCCGCATGCGCAAGGCGCCGCCCGCGATGACGAAAACCGGCACGCTTTTTCCCCGCCAATCGCGTTGCAGCTCGATCACGCCGCGGGTGGGCGATTCAAGCGTGGCGGAAGCAAGGGTGTTTGCGCGGGAGGCCATTGCGGGGCCGCCAGCATTCGCCGCGCCGCGTTTCGCACAAGCGCTAAGGCTTCGAGCCGTCGCCCCGATTGCGTAGCGTTCGCCTCCGGCCGGGCGTAGCCGTTTCGGCTGACGCACCGGGGGATTTGTCGGTATTTTAAATGGGCTGTTTTATGCGAAGGCCATCCCGAGGGCGTAGACCCACGCCATAGGCAAGGCTCGGCCGTTGCTGTTTCATAGCTCCCTTCCCCATGTTCGATTTCTCTCCTTCCCCGGCTTTGCTCACTGGCCTTTTGCTCGTCGTGCTGGCTCCCGCTCGGCTCGTCCGCGCGGCCGAGCCAGAGCCGTCTCCCGCCCCCGCGGCGGCGGCTCCGTTTGTCATTCCGCCCGACATCAACGGTCTTAAAACCATCGTGCCGCCGCCGGCGTCTCCCCGCCCCATTCGCATCGCCCTTTATGACGGTCCCGGATCGGGCGACTCGGGCATAGACAATGTCGAGGAACGCGCGCGGCAGCTCCCGGGCGCTGAAATCACCCGACTCACCCCCGCCCAGGTTGCCGGCGAAGAGCTAAAGGGACGTTTCGATGTCATCGTTTTCTCCGGAGGCAGCGGCTCCAAGCAAGGCGCCGCCATCGGCGAGGCCGGTCGCGCGAAGGTGCGCGAATTTGTGCGTAATGGCGGCGGCTACCTCGGCGTGTGCGCGGGGGCCTACCTCGCCTGCGCCAACTACGATTGGAGCCTCGCCATCCTCGACGCGCGCACCGTCTCGTCGAAATGGCGTCGCGGCCGCGCCTTTCTCGATCTCCGCGTGGACTCAGCCGGACGCGAACTGTTCGGAACCGTCGAGCAGCCCTTCAAGGTCCGCTACAATAACGGCCCCGTCATAAAGCCCATGGGCCGCGAGGATATCCCCGACTACTCGACCGTCGCCACCTTCCTCACCGAGGTGGCGGAGAACGGCACGCCCGCAGGCGTGCAGACCGGCAGCCCCGCGATGGCGCTGGGATCCTTCGGCCAGGGCCGGGTCTTTGTCTCGAGCCCGCATCCCGAAAACACCCCGGGGCTTGAAAACATCATCCCGCGCGCCCTGCTCTGGGCGGCCGGCGAGCCGACCGATTAAGCCGCCCGCGCACCCGTGCCCCTTCGACTTCTGCTGTCTGTCTCGTTGCTTTGGCTGGCCGCCTCGTTCGCGGCCGCCCAGCCCTATGTCGCGGGCCAGACATATTTCGGGCGAAACAACTACGTCGAATACCGCGCGGGCGACCTGCCGCTCATCCTCACCGCTCCGCACGGCGGCCTGCTCACCCCGTCCGAGATTCCCGACCGCACCTACGGCACGACCGACCTCGACACCAACACCCGCGAGCTCGCCATCGCCTGTTCGGACGAGATTTTCGCGCGCACCGGACGCCGTCCGCATTTGATCCTCTGCCACCTGCGCCGCACCAAGCTGGACGCCAACCGCGAGATCGTGGAAGCCGCCCAGGGCAACGTCTTCGCCGAACAGGCGTGGAACGAGTTTCACGGCTACATCGCCGCCGCCCGCGACGCCGCCCGCGCGGCGCACGGCTTCGCCAAGCTCATCGACCTCCACGGCCACGGGCACTCCATCGCCCGGCTCGAGCTCGGCTACGCGCTCGGCGCCGACGAGCTCAACGTCGACGACGACGCGTTCGCCAACCCCGGCTACGCCTGGATGAGCACGCTGCGCACCCTCGCCCTGGCCCGGCCCGGCGTCTCCTTTCCCGACTTGATCCGGGGGCCGCGCAGCCTGGGCGAGCTGTTCAACATCCGCGGCGTGCCCGCCTGGCCCTCGGCCACCTACCCCTCCCCCGGCACCGCGTCCTTCTTCGACGGCGGGCACATCGTCCGCACCCATTCCTGCATCCTCGACAACGACACCGTGCGCGGCGTCCAGATCGAGTGCCACTTCACCGGGG
>JAIXVY010000403.1 GCA_027482505.1 Opitutaceae bacterium
CCATAAGCGGCCCTCGGCGTCGTGGATGAGCGAGGGGTCGATGGCGTTGAAATCGTCTTTCGCGCCCGAGCGGATGACGATGCCGTGGTCGGTCCAGCCGTGGGCGGGATCGGAAGGGTTGAGGACGGGCGAGGTGGCGAGACCGATGGCGGAGGTGTTTTTTCCGAACTCCGAAACCGAGTAGTAAAGCGCCCAGCGGTCGCCGAGCCGGATGACGTCGGGAGCCCAGTAGTAGGCGCGTTCGTTGCCGGGGGCGATTTCCTTTGCCCATGGCGGCGGGGCGCCCAGGGCGGGAGCAAGTTTCTCCCACTTCACCAGGTCCGGGGAGCGGGCGGCCAGGACGAGGCGACCGGTGCCGAAGAGCCACCAGGCGCCCTCGGCGCGCACGATCGTGGACGGATCGTGGACGCGCAGATCACGCCGTCCCACCGGGTCGGCGGCGAGAAGCGGCAGGGTCAGAAAAAGGAAGGGAAGGAATCGGAGGCTCACGTTTTTCAGGCGGCCAAGGAGGCATCGCTCACAATGACGCGCCAGGATCGCGGCGCGTTACCGGTCGTTGCGGAGTGAGACAGGTGGAAGTCGGCCCGGGGCATCGTCGAATCAGGGCTTGGGCGCAGTGAAAACCAGCTCGGCGTTTTTCGCGGTCAGCGAGGCGCGGAGCGGGGGAGATTTTCGAAGATCCGTGACCACGCACAAAACGTCTCCTCCGGGTGCGCCCAGCCCGGGGACATGGAGGCGGGCGGGCTGCGTGTCCGGCGGATACAAGAGGTGGAAGCGGACCTCGTGTTGCTCGAAGAAGGCGACGAGCACGCGCTGCGGCGCGATGGGGTGCTCCGTTCCGTCGAGCAGCGTGGCGACGCGCGAGGCGGCCGCGACGAGCGCGGGTCGCAGTCGATCAAACGTCGCGGCGTCGAGTGGATCTGAGCCTTCGGGCAACAAGAGGGCGGCCGAGGCCAAGGGCATCGAAACCATCGCCTCCAGGTTTTCGGAATCGGCGGAGAGCACCAGGCTGCGCTCGCCGACCAAGTGGGCTCGCGCGACGAGATGCAGGCCGGTGAAAAGCAGCAGCAACAAGGCGGTGCGGAAAGGGGGCATGAGGTGGGGCGCGGGTAACGCGGAAAACCCGTTGCACGCAGTAAGTCGCGCGGCGGCGGTTTGGCGTGGGTTAGTTGTGTCGAACAGTAAGATGTTCCCGCCCAAATTCGACGAAGCCGCTTCGGCGCGAGGTTTACTCCTTGGGATCTGTCAGGCGGATCGTCGCGGGGACGTCGCGGTCGCAGGCCAGCCAGCCGTCGGCGCGCAGCGTGAGCTCGGCCACATGCAGGGTGCTGCGGCGCAGGTTGGCGCCGGGTTTTGGCTCGGCTCCGACCACGCGCTCCGGGTGGGTGAAATAGAAAATCCAGGCGCGGTTTCCATCGACCACCACGTCGGCGTGGGCGCCGATGCCGGTGTCGTCCGGACCGCGGCCGTTGCCGGCGAGCAGATTTTCCCCCGGCTGGCGCGTCCAGGCGAGCGTGTCGACTGAGCGATAGACCGCCTGGCCGCGCCACTCGTCGACGATCATCCACCAGGAGTCGGCGAAGCGAAAGACCTTGGGGCCTTCGCCGGGGCGGCGCTCGGGCAGCGTGACCAGGCCGAGATCGCGCCAAGAGAACAGGTCGTCGCTCTCGGCGAGGTTGATGGCCTTGCCGGCGCGTTCGTCGTTATACCACATGCGCCAGCGACCGTCGGGCAGGCGGGCCACGCAGGCGTCGATGACGCGATCGGAGGTGAGCGAAAGCGTGGAGCGGTAGGTCCAGTTTTCGAGATCCGGGCTGGTGAGATGGACGATGGCGCGCGGGTGGTTCCAGTCGGTGAAGATCCCCGGCACCACGGTCAGATACATGTGGTAAAGCGATTCGTGGTGGACGATCTCCGGCGCCCAGTGCGCGACCTCGGAAGCCGGGCCGAAGGCGTCCGGCAGCTCGATGCGGGCCGCGCCGACGTGGCGCCAGGTCAGGCCGCCGTCGCGCGATTCCGCGATGCCGAGGCGGGTGCCGTGGACCCAGGCGATGTCGGGAATGGCGGGATCGTTGGCGCGGCGGTTGGTGTAGAACATCCACCACGCGCGAGTCTGCCGGTTCCAGACGACGATGGGATCGGCCGCCCCATCATGCACGGGGTCGCGGAAGAGTGGGCGGGATGCGGCGGGGGTTGTCATGGAACAGTGGCGACGAAGTTCGACGCCAGGAAGACATCCTCCAAACGGGCGGTGATGGACGCGGGGCGGGTGTTTTCCGGAAGCAGGATGGGCGCGTCGGGCGTCAGGGGCAGCACCTCCACGGTAATGAGCGCTCCGGCGGCGAGGGCGTCGGCATGGCGGGCGAGATCGAGTTCGAGCGCATCGCCGTTGTAGAAATCGTCCAAGACCAACCGCTCGCCGACGCGCACGCGGGCGACGTCGCCGACGTAGCGGATGCGCAGCAGCGGCGCGGCGGAGAAATCGACCGTGGGCGGCAACTCGATCCGCCATGAGGCCGCGGCGGAGAAATCCGCGTCGACCGGGGCGAC
>JAIXVY010000320.1 GCA_027482505.1 Opitutaceae bacterium
GGAGCGCTGCTGCTTTCGCGCGGTGACGGAGCCGGCGAGGTGGATGGCGTTTCCGTAGAGAAGAAACTTTTCCGTGAGCGTGGTTTTGCCGGCGTCCGGGTGCGAGATGATGGCGAAGGTGCGGCGGCGTGCGATTTCCTGGGCGGGCGTCATGGCTAAACCGAAGAGCACACGCGGCGCGGGCGGGGAGGGGAAGGGAAAACACGGGCGGACGCGTTCCGCCCCCGGGTCGCGCTCGGGGGCGAGGCGGGGGCGGCTTGGGGCGGGGCGGGCCGGTCCGGCGCCCCAGGTGTCGTCCAAGCCTGTGCGCCGGGCCGGGATAGCGCATGTTTTTGACGATTTCCTGACGCCGTCGCCGGTGGCGTCGGACGGAAAGCCGGGTTTCCTGTTTCTTGTCTCTTCGTCCACCCCGCCAAGCCATGACGCTCGCCATAGCCCTCCTCGGTTTGCTCTACACCGTCGGTTTGGTGGCATTGGCCGGCGCCTTGTGGCGAGCGCCCGAGGGTTTCGAGGACGACGCGGGCTTTCATCGCGGGCGCAATCCCAGGGATGATTGATCGGGCGCTTTTTGGGCTTTCGCGCCCCGCCGCCCTGCGGTGAGAGTCCCGGGCTATGCCCGAAGCCTCGCTGAAACTCAAAGCCAACGCCCGCGCCCGCGTCCTCGCCGGACATCCCTGGGTGTTCGGCAACGAAGTGGAGGCCCTGGCCTCCGCCGAGCACGACGGCGAGGTGGTCGAGCTGCGCGATCGCACCGGACGCTTCCTTGGCTCCGGCATCTACAATTCCAAGTCCCAGATCGTCTGGCGCCGCCTGAGCCGCGATCGCGTCGCGCTCGACGCGGCCTTCATCCGCGGCGCGCTGGAGCGCGCCCTGGCCCGGCGCGGCGGACTCGACCCCGCCGCCAACCGCCGCCTGGTCTGGTCCGAATCCGACGACCTTCCCGGCGTGGTGGTCGACCAGTTTGGCGACACGCTGGTGGCGCAGGTGCAGACGCTGGCGATGGACCGCCGCGCGGAGCTGATCGTGGACGCGCTCGCCGCGCTGACCGGCGCCGCGGAGATTATTCTGCGCAACGACGCCTCCATCCGCCGCCTCGAGGGCCTGCCCTTGTCCGTGTCCACCCGCAGCGGCCGGGCCTGGGAGCCGCGCTGGCACCGCATCGAGGGCTTCGACTACTGGCTCGACCTCCAGAACGGCCAGAAAACCGGCTTCTACCTCGACCAGCGCCAGCAGCACGGCCTCGTGGCCCGCCACGCGAAAGGCCGGCGCGTGCTCGACGCCTTTTGCAACCAGGGCTCCTTCGCGCTCCACGCGGCGCGGGCCGGCGCGACCTTGGTGCGCGGTCTGGACAGCGCCTTCGACGCGATCACCCAGGCCAAGCGCAACGCCGAGCGCAACGGCGTCACGGCCGAGTTCGAGTCGGTCAACGTCTTCGACTACTTCGGCGCGAAGCGCGACGAGACCTGGGATCTCATCGTGCTCGATCCGCCGCCCTTCGCGAAATCGAAGAGCGCGCTCGATGGCGCGCTGCGCGGCTACAAGGAGCTCAACCTGCGCGCCATGAAGGCGCTCGCCCCCGGCGGTCTGCTGGCCACCTACACCTGCTCCCACCACATGCAGGACACGGAGCTGCGCGGCGTGCTCGCCGAGGCCGCGGCCGACGCCAAGCGCAAGGTGCAGGTGGTGGAGTTCTGCCACCAGCCGCCCGACCATCCCGTGCTCGTGACCATGCCGGAGAGCGAATATCTGCGCGGCTACGTCTTGCGGGTGGAGTAGGCCAGGCGCGCCGCCCGGCGTTTTTTTCGAACCCATGGCCCTCACCACCCTCCAATGGTATAGCGACGTCCTCGGCAAGCAGACCACCACGCAGGTGCTCTTGCCCGACGTCGGCAAGCCGCCCTTCGCGACCTTCTATCTGCTGCACGGCCGGTCGGACGACCACACCATCTGGCTGCGGCGCACCCGGCTGGAGGTTTATGCCGCCAGGTATCCGCTGATCATCGTGCTGCCCGACGGCCATCGCGGTTTCTACACCGACAACGTCGACGGCCTCGCGTGGGCCAAACACATCGGCGAAGAGCTGCCCGCGATGATCGAGCGCCATTTCCAAGCGCGGCCGGCGCGTTCGGCCCGCGCGATCGGCGGGCTGTCGATGGGCGGCTACGGCGCGCTGCGCGTCGGGCTCGGATACGCGGACCGGTTTTGCTCGATCAACAGCCACTCGGGCGCGGTGGGCTGGGGGCGCTTTCGCGACGGCGTGACGCGCGAGCAGGAGGCGAAGCGGCTCGGGTGGGACGCCTTCGTGCGCGCGGAGATGCGGCGCATCTTCGGCGTCAAGGCCCTGCGCGGCGGTCCGCACGATCCGGTGCCCTACGCGCGGAAGGCGAAACGCGCCGGCAGCCTGCCCGGCCTGCTCATCGACTGCGGCGTCGACGACTTTCTGATCGAGTCCAACCGCGACTTCGCGCGCGACCTCGAGGAGGCGAAAATTCCGCATATCTACCGCGAGTTCCCCGGCGCCCACGATTGGGACTACTGGGATCTGCACATTCGCGAGGCCTTGGAGTTCCACGCGAAAAACCTGGGCATAAAAAAGGCGCCCTGAGGAGGGCGCCTCGCCGGCGTGCGTCGGCCGCGGGCTCAGGAGCCCGCGCCCTGGACGAGCGGAGCTTTCTTCAGCTTGTCGATCTTGGGCTTGATGACGGCGCGGCAGTAGCCGGCCGAGGGATTCTTTTTGTAGTAGTCCTGGTGGTAGTCCTCGGCCGGATAAAATTCGGGCAGGGCGGACACCTCGGTGACGATCTTGCCGCCCCACGATTCCGCGTTCGCCTTGGCCAGCGAGGCGTCGATCAACGCCTTTTCCTCCGGCGTGGCGTAGTAGATCACGGAGCGGTATTGCGTGCCCACGTCGGCGCCCTGGCGGTTGAGCGTGGTGGGGTCGTGGATGTCCCAGAAAAAGTCCACCAGGTCGGCGCGGCTCACTTGGGCGGGATCGAAGGTGATCTTCACCACCTCGGCGTGTCCGGTCACGCCGGTGCACACTTGCTCGTAGGTGGGGTTGGGGCGTTTGCCGCCCGCGTAGCCGCTTTCGGCCGCCAGCACGCCTGGCACCAGTTCATAGGCGGCCTCGACGCACCAGAAACACCCCCCGCCGAGCACCAGCGCTTCGGTGCGAACGGAGGCGGGCGCGGGTGCCGCGCCGTTTTGTGCTTCGGGATCGGAGGGGGCGTTGTTGCAGGAGCTCATGGCGAAAAATCCAAGCGACAGAAGGGCGAGCAAGGGGCGCATGTCGGAATAAACAGGACGATGAGGAGAAACCCGCCGAAGGCGAGCGCCCGGCGTGTTTTCGGCTCCGCCGCGCGAGGCCTCAGCGTTTGGGCTCCGTCGCGGTCAGGCGCGCGATGCGCGCGGCGATCGCGGCGGCGCTGGCCGACGTCCAGGCCTCGCCCTGCTCGGACGTGGCCAGGGTGGCGTCGCCCATCACGCCGTGCGGCGCGATGTCGCGGGTGGTCCAGCCGAGGGTGAGCGCCGCGCCTTCCGGCCGGAGTTCGCCGGCGTCGTCGAGCTGGGCCGGGTAGTGGCAGATCGCCTTGGCCCGGCGAACGAGGGCCGGCGCGAGGGCGAGCATGAGCGCGGTCTCCCACTCCCCCGCGTGAAAGCCGTAGGCCGCCTCCTGGGGACTCTGCGCGGGCTTGAAGTCGTTTTGCAGCATGCCCACGCGCAGGCCGGGCAAGGCCTGGAGTTCGCGGATCAGCGACACGAGCACGGCGCTGTTGCCTCCGTGGGTGTTCCAGATTGCCACGCGGGAAAACCCCAGCCGGTGGATCTGCTCCACTTGCGCTCGGACCAACGCGGCGAAGGTGCGCGCGGACAGCGTGAGCGTGCCGGGCCAGTCGGCGTGTTCGTTGCTTTTGCCGATGGTCACAGGCGGCGCGACGCAGACCGGCGCGCCGGCCGGCAGGAGCGCGAGCGCGCGCGCCAGGAGGCCTTGGCCGAGGATGGAGTCGACCCCGACCGGCAGATGCGGCCCGTGCTGCTCGATGGCCCCGGTGGGCAGGATGGCGAGCGCGCCGGGTTTCGCGGCCGCGGCGCGGAGCTGATCGCGGTGCATGCCGCCGAGATAGCGCGCGCCGAAGGGGCGCCAAAGGGGCGCCGGTTCAGTCGCGCCGGTCGCGCGGCCGGAGGCGGCGCGCGGCGGTTGCCCGCGCCCGTGCCAGGCGGCCTCGACCAGCAGACGCGCCAGGCGATCGGCGATGTTTTTGCGCTGCTCTTCGGCGGTCGCCGCGCGTTCCGCGTCTATCGGTCCCGCCGGGAGCGGCGGCGCCTGATGCCAGCGGCCGGGACGGAAATCTTCGTCGGCCGACTCCGCGGGCAGGGAGGGCAGGGGACGCAGTCCCAGCAGGCCGGCCGCGAGGGTCTGGATTTGCAGACGCTGGGCTGCGGAGGCGGACGGATGAAAATCGATCCCCAGCGAGGCCAGATGCACGCGATAGGCGGTAAGTCCGGTCTCCACGCGGACGTCGCGCGCCGCGGCGTCGAGCCACTCGCGATGCCAGGGGTTGGTCGACAAGATGAGCAGCTTCTCGAAGCCCGCGAATTTCACGCCCCGCGCCAGCTCCAGAATCAAGTCGCGGGCCGCGTCCAGGCCGAGACCGAACCAGCCATGGGAGGAATAAGGCGCGGGCCCGAAGCGCAGCGGCGGCAGCACAAGGGGCGCGGCGCTTTTGGCCGCCTCGGCGCAGGCTCCGTCAAGCAAGGCGCTTGCTACGACTTCCTCGATGTCCAGCGGCAGGCCCATCCCATGGTCGGCGAAGCCGTGCACGGGCAGCACCGCGAGCGCGCCGGGGCGGGAGGCTGCGGCGGGAAAATCGGTGGTCGGAAGGTGCGCCCAGGAGCAATCGGGGTCGGCCCGGGCGAGCCAGGTCATCGTCATAAAGCGAGGACAACTAGACGCCGCGGCGGGCGCGGCGAGGGGATTTTGCGGGCGGCGATTTGCAAAGCGCGCCCCGCGCCGCTTTTTCCCGGCGTGTCCGTTTCGCCCGCCTCCAGCCCCGTCCTGCTCTGGTTTCGCAAAGACCTCCGCCTCGCCGACAACGCCGCCCTCGCGGCCGCCATCGCCCGCGGAGGCCCGGTCGTGCCGGTCTTCGTCCTCGACGAGGCCGGCGAGGGACGCTGGCCGCTCGGCGGCGCGTCGAAGTGGTGGCTGCACCATTCGCTGCTCGCGCTCGACGCCGAGCTGCGTAGGCGGGGCTCGCGGCTGATCGTCGCGCGCGGCGATTCCGCCGTCGAGCTGCGCCGGCTGATCCGCGCCACCGGGGCGGGCGCGGTGTATTGGAATCGTCGCTACGAACCCGCCGTCCGCGAGCGGGACGCCGCCCTCAAGACCGCGCTCGCCGCCGAAGGAATCGAGGCCAAGAGCTTCAACAGCGCCCTCCTTTTCGAGCCGCACACGATCCAGAACAAGCAGGGCCGTCCGTTTCAGGTGTTCACGCCCTACTGGCGCCATTGCACCTCGCTGCCTTTCCCCGCTCCGGTGCAGAGCGAGCGCGCTTCGTTTTCCGCCCCCGCCTCCTGGCCCGAGGGGCTGGCGCCCGCGTCGCTCGGCCTGCTGCCTCGTATCCCGTGGGACGCCGGATTCTCCGCCATGTGGACACCCGGCGAGGCCGGCGCGCAGGCGCGTTTGAAGCGTTTCTTGGGCGATGCTCGCGACGGCGTGCATGCCTACGACGAGATGCGCAATCTGCCCGACCGCGACGGCACCTCCGGGCTTTCGCCGCACCTGCACTGGGGCGAGATCGGTCCGCGCCAGATCGCCGCCGCGGTGCGCGCGCTGGGCGCCTCGGCCGGGCTGGATCCGGCGAGCAACGGCGCGCGCGTCTATCTGAGCGAGATCGGCTGGCGCGAATTCGCCTACCATCTGCTTTTCCATTTTCCCGCCACGCCGGAGCGGCCGCTGCGCGCGGATTTCGAGCGCTTCCCCTGGGCCGAGGATGCAGACGGGGCCAAACTCCGCGCCTGGCGAAAGGGGCTCACCGGCTATCCGATCGTCGACGCCGGCATGCGCCAGCTCTGGGCTACGGGCTGGATGCACAACCGCGTGCGCATGATCGTGGGGTCTTTTCTCGTGAAACACCTGCGCCTGCCCTGGCAGCGGGGCGCGGAGTGGTTCTGGGACACGCTGGTCGACGCCGACCTCGCGAGCAACACGCTCGGCTGGCAATGGAGCGCGGGCTGCGGCGCCGACGCCGCGCCCTATTTCCGCATCTTCGCGCCCGTCACCCAGGGCGAGAAATTCGACGGCGCGGGTCGCTACGTGCGCCGCTGGGTGCCCGAGCTCGCCAAGCTGCCGGACAAGTTTCTCCACGCCCCCTGGACCGCTCCGGCCAACGTGCTCGACTACGCGGGCGTGCGGCTGGGCGACAACTACCCGCGCCCGGTCGTCGATCACGCCACCGCCCGCGCCGAGGCGCTCGCGGCCTTCAAAACCCTGCGCGGCGGAGCGGCCGACGAAGTTTCCACCAACGGGGACGAGGCATGAAAAGCGCGCCTTTGCGAAACCTCGTGCTGGTCCTCGGCGACCAGCTCAACGCCGACGCCTCCGCGCTCGACGGCTTCGACGCGCGGCGCGACGCGCTCTGGATGGCCGAGGTCGCGGAGGAATCGGAGCACGTGTGGTCGAGCAAGCCCCGCATCGCGGTGTTTCTCGCCTCCATGCGGCACTACCGCGACGCGCGACGCGCCGAGGGGCTTACGGTCCATTACACCGAGCTAGATGATCCGAAAAACGCCGGGTCGCTCGCGGCCGAGCTCGAGCGCGCGGTGCGCCGATTGAAGCCCGAGCGGCTCATCGCGACCGAGCCCGGCGAGTGGCGCGTATGGCGCGCGCTGGAGGCGGCGGCGGAAAAGCTCGGGTTGCCTTTGGAGGTGCGGACCGACCGGCACTTCTACGCCAGCATCGCCGACTTCAAGGCCCACGCGCTGGGGCGGAAGCAGCTCCGGCTGGAGTTTTTCTATCGCGAGCTGCGCCGTCGGGAAAAGGTCCTGCTCGACAAGCACGGCGAGCCCGAGGGCGGCCAGTGGAACTTCGACCACGACAACCGGGGCAGCTTCGACAAAAACGGCCCGCGCGGCGTGCCCGCGCCGGCCGCCTTCGCCCCCGACGCGACCACGCGCGCCGTGCTCGCGCTGGTGGAAAAGCGTTTCGCCAGGCATCCGGGCCGGCTCGACGCCTTCGACTGGCCGGTGACGCCGGCGGACGCGCGGCGCGCGCTGGACGATTTCATCGCGCACCGGCTGGCCGATTTCGGCCAATATCAGGACGCCATGTGGACGCGGGAGCCGTGGCTTTACCACTCGCGGCTCTCCGCCGCGATGAACCTCAAGCTGCTCGATCCGCGCGAGGTCGTGCGCGCCGCGGAGTCCGCCTGGCGCGCCGGCAAGGTTTCGCTCGCGAGCGCGGAGGGTTTCATCCGGCAGATCCTCGGCTGGCGCGAATACGTGCGCGGCATCTACTGGCACTTCATGCCGGAGTATGTGGAGAAGAACGCGCTCGCGGCCCGCGAGCCGCTGCCCGGCTTCTACTGGACCGGCGACACCGAGATGGCCTGCCTGCGCGACGCGCTGCGCCAGACGCTCGACCTCGGCTACGCGCACCACATCCAGCGCCTGATGGTCACCGGGCTCTACTCGCTGCTGCTCGGCGTGGACCCGCGCAAGATCCACGAGTGGTATCTTGCGGTCTATGTCGACGCGGTGGAGTGGGTGGAGCTGCCCAACACGCTCGGCATGTCCCAATACGGCGACGGCGGCATCATGGCCTCCAAGCCCTACGCCGCCACGGGCAAATACATCCAGCGCATGAGCAACTACTGCGCGGGATGCCGCTTCGATCCGGCCAAGGCCGTCGGCGACGACGCGTGCCCGTTCACCACGCTCTACTGGGACTTTTTGCTCCGTCACGAGAAGCTGCTCGCCGCCAACCAGCGCATGGCGCTTCAGGTGAAAAACATCGCCCGGCTGAAACCCGCCGAGCGCGACGCGATCCGCGCGCGGGCGGACTCGATTCGAAAGCAGGGCGGCGCCCCCGCGCTCGCGGCCTCGTCCCGGGAGCTTTTTTAGCGGCCGGTTTGGACGCGGGCATGACGCGGGACGGCGAGTTGCAGGTGGTCTGGTTCAAGCGCGATCTGCGCATGGCGGATCACGCTCCGCTGACCGCGGCGGCGGAGCGGGCGCTCGCGCTCGGCGGCCGCCTGCTTGGCGTCTTTTTCGTCGAGCCTTCGGTGGTCGGGGCCGAGGATTACGCGGCGCGGCATTGGGAGGCGACGGCCGAGGCGCTGGCGGACCTGCGCGAGGCGCTGGCGTCGCGCGGCGTCGTGCTCGCGGTGCGACGCGGCGAAGCGGTGGAGTGGCTGGAGCGGTTGCGCGCCCGTCATCCCCGCCTGCGGCTCTGGTCGCACGAGGAGACGGGCAACGGCGTCACCTACGCGCGGGACCGGGCGGTGAAACGCTGGGCGCGGGAGCGCGGCGTCGAATGGACCGAGCTGCCCCAGCACGGCGTGGTGCGTCCGCTGCGCTCGCGCGACGGCTGGGCGGCGGCGTGGGAGGAGCGCATGCGGCGCCCGCCCGCGGTCGCGCCGCGGGAGCTGCCCGGCCTGGCGGACGTCGCGCCGGGTGAGATCCCTTCCGCCACCGTGCTCGGCCTTGCCGCCGACCCGTGTCCGGGGCGCCAGCGCAACACCCGTGCGGACTCGGAGCGGATGCTGGCGACTTTTCTCGCGTATCGGGGAGCCAACTACAGCCGGGAGATGTCTAGCCCGCTGACCGCGGCCGAGGCGTGCTCGCGGCTGAGCGTGCCGCTGGCCTACGGCGTGCTTTCGCTGCGCGAGACGGCTCGGGCCGCGTGGGCGAGGGCGGCCGAGCTGGCGGAGCTGCGGCGGGCGGGGCGCGCCGACGCGTTTAGGATCGGCGCGCTGAGGTCCTTCGTCGCGAGGCTGCACTGGCACTGCCACTTCATGCAAAAGCTGGAGGACGAGCCCCGGGTGGAGCACGAGGCGTTTTTGCCCGAGCTCGACGCGCTGCGCGACGGGCCTTGGACGGACGAGCGCGCGGCGCGGCTCGCCGCGTGGGCCGAGGGGCGGACGGGTTATCCCTTTGTCGACGCGTGCATGCGCGCGCTGCGGGCGACGGGTTGGATAAACTTTCGCATGCGCGCCATGCTGGTTTCCTTCGCCAGCTACGATCTCTGGCTGCCGTGGCGGCGCAGCGGGCTCGCGCTGGCGCGGCTTTTCACCGACTACGAGCCGGGCATCCACTGGCCGCAGGTGCAGATGCAGAGCGGCACCACGGGCATCAACACGCTGCGCATGTATGCCCCGGTGAAACAGTCGACCGACCAGGACCCGGAGGGCGTGTTTATTCGCCGCTGGGTCCCGGAGCTGGCCCGCGTCGACACGGTGTTCATCCACGAGCCGTGGCGCATGCCGACGGCGGCGCAGGTGGAGTCGGGCTGCGAGATCGGCCGCGATTATCCGCGTCCGGTGGTCGACCACACGGAGGCGGTGCGTTTCGCGCGGGCGAGGTTCACCGAGTTGAAGCGCCGCGCGGAGCACCAGGCGGCGGCGCGCGAGGTGTTTCGCCGGCACGGCAGCCGGCGGCGTCCGGGGACGACGGTCGTCGAGCCGCGCTGGTTCGAGACCGCCGCGGGCAAGGCCGCGGACGGCCAGTTGGAGCTCGGGGTCTAGGCGGACGAATCCCTTTATGCCGAAAATGCGGAAAAAATGCGACCTGCCGGCGAAGGACTGCGTCGTGTGCGGACGCCCCTTCGTCTGGCGGAAGAAATGGGAGAAGGTTTGGGACGAGGTGAAATACTGCTCCGACGCCTGCCGCGCCCGTCGCGGAGGCGGCGCCAAGGGCGTCGACTTGCGAAGCGGCGGTTTAGGGCGATGAGTGGGGGCATGAAGCTCCAACGCTTTGAACGCAGCGTGCGTCTGCCGGTTTCCGCGGCGGAGGCCTTCGCGTGGCATGAGCGGGCGGGCGCGCTGGAGCGGCTGACGCCGCCCTGGGAGCGGGTGGAGCTGATGGCGCGCGAAGGCGAGGGTTTGAAACCCGGCGCGCGGGTGACGCTGCGCACGCGGATCGGCCCGGCCTCGATGGAGTGGGTGGCGGAGCATCGGGACTACGAGGCGGGGCGTTTCTTCAGCGACGTGGCGTTGCGCGGGCCGTTCACGCATTGGGCGCACCGGCACGAGTTCGAGGACGCGCCCGGAGGCGGCTGCGTGCTGCGCGACGCGGTCGACTACGCGTTGCCCGGCGGCGCGGCGGGCGCGGCGCGGCGCAGCCTTTGCGCGTGCTGGTGAGCGGCGCTTCCGGACTGGTGGGGCGGGCGCTCACGCCCTTTTTGCGCA
>JAIXVY010000057.1 GCA_027482505.1 Opitutaceae bacterium
GCGTCGACCGGGGCGACGGCGACGGCCGGCGTGGTCCAGCCCATGGGAATCGCGCGCGGCGGGCCCGCCGGACGCACGGGTTGGAAGGCGAGTGGAGTCTCGGTCGCGGTGCGGGGGGCGTATTCGAGCGGCAGCGGGTAAAAGAGAACGTCTGACGGTGCTTCGGGCGCGGGGTGGGCCAGCACGGACAAGCCTTCCGGGCTGCGGGCGGAAAGGCGCAGCGCGTCGCCGTCGGCCACGAGGCCTTCGGGCGCGAGAAACACGCGGTCGCGCCCGCGCCAGCGAGCCTTCCAGAGCGCCAGCGAGTCGGCCTCGTCGAGCAGCACGACGCGGAGTTCGGCGCCGTCCGGGGCCGTGACGACATGGGCGACGCGGCGGCCGGGCGCGAGCGGGAGCGGAGCCTCGCCATTGAAGGCGAATTCGGCGGGCACGCCCGGCACGGCGGCGAAGAACACGGTGCGCGCGCGACCATCGTCGACGTGGCAGAGCAGCCGGGCGGAGGCGTGGTCGAGGCGCACGCCCGGGGCGAGATCGAGGCCGAAGGGCCAGATGAAGGACGCGCCGGCCGGCACGGTGCAAGGCGTGGAGGGAAACTCCACCCGGCGGCCGTCGGCGAGGGCGACGGAGAAGCGCACGCCCGGCTTGGGCGGCAGCGCGCGGAGCCGCTCGTGGTTGTTGACGAACACGAAGCCGGAGCGTCCGTCGGAGCGCACGGTCCAGCGCAGCGTCGTCACGTCGTCCGGCGCGGCGGGCCGCTCGGCGGGGAAAAACGCGGGCATGCCGGCGAGCAGAGAACCGTAGTCGCGAACGAAAAGATGCAGGCGGCGCAGCCGGTGATAATGCGGGCGGATCTGGCCGGCGGCCCCGAGCGGGGCCTGGAAGTCGTAGTTTTTCTCCGGCAGATCGTTCCAGTAGCGCGAGGCCTGGGTTTCTTGCAGCGAGGTGCGGCCCTCGGGATTCACGCCGCCGTGATACATGTAGTAGCCGGGCAGGTTGCCGCCCGAGCCGAGTTTCACGAGGACGACGGACTCGATGTCCCGCGGATCGATGCGGATGCGCCGGTGGTAGCTGCTCATCATGCCGCCGCCGATTTCGCAGGTGAGGAAAGGGTAGCGCGCGGTGTCCGGCGGATCGCCCGCCTCGCGCCCGCCGCGCAGGTCGGAGGCGATGCCGACGTCGGTGCGCAGCGGGCTGAAGCGAAAGTTCGCCGGGTAGGCGTTGGGCATGGGCGTGAGCTCGCGGTCCCAGAAGCCCTCGGGATAGCCGCCGTAGAGCGGGAGCAGTTCGCCGAAGGGAACGGGCGTGCACGGATCGAACCAGCCGGTGCGGGTGTAGAAGGGCGCGTCCAGTCCGGCCTCGAGCGCGAGGCGCTTGATGGTGAGCAGGTGCTCGGCCGGGCCGAAGTATTCGTTCTCGATCTGAAAGGCGACGATGGGGCCGCCCTGCTTCCAGAGCAGGCCGTCGAGCTGGGCGAAGATCGCGGCGAAGTGGCGGCGCACGGCCGCGAGATAAGCGGGATCGTCGGTGCGGGCGCGTTCGCCGAAGCGTTCGACCACCCAGTCGGGCAGGCCGCCGTTGCGCACCTCGCCGTGGCACCAGGGACCGAGACGGACGACCGTGGTCAGGCCCAGCTCGCGCACGGTTTCGACGAAGCGGCGAAGGTCGCGCTCGCCGGACCACACATGGACGCCGTCGACCTCCTCGTGGTGGATCCAGAAAACGTAGGAGGCGACGCAGTCGATGCCGCCGGCCTTCATCTTGAGCAACTCCTCGCGCCAGCGGTTGGCGGGCACGCGGGTGTAGTGCAGCTCGCCCATGACGGGCATCCAGCGTTGGCCGTCTTGACGCAGGCTGAGCGAGTCCACGCCTATCTCGGGTCCGCCGGGCCGGCGGGCGGAGCCAAGGCGGAAGGGCTCGGCGGGAGGTGGCGTCGGGGCGGAAAGGGTGATGGCGGGCATGGAGAGCGGGAAAAGGGGGAGACCGTGGCGTGTCACTTGGCCTCGGCGGGCTGCTGGCCGAGGAGCCGCGCGAAATAACCGCCGCCGGTGGAAAGTTCGGCGAAGGTGCCCTGCTCGACGATGCGACCCTCCTGGAGGACGACGATGCGGTCGGCGTGGCGAATGGTGCTGAGGCGGTGGGCGATGGTGATGACAGTGCGACCGCGGGCGAGGTTGTCCAAGGCCTGCTGGATCAGGCGCTCGCTCTCGTAGTCGAGAGCGGAGGTGGGCTCGTCAAGGATGAGGACGGCGGGATCGCGCAGGAGCGCGCGGGCGATGGCGAGACGCTGGCGCTGGCCGCCGGAGAGGAGGGCGCCGCGCTCGCCGACGCGCGTGTCGTAGCCCTGGGGCAGGCGAAGGATGAACTCCTCGGCGCAGGCGAGGCGGGCGGCGGCGTGCAGCTCCTCGTCGGTGGCGTCGGTCCGGGCGAAGCGCAGGTTGTCTGCCACGGTGCCGGAAAGCAGGATGCTCTCCTGCATGACGAGCGCGGTGCGGCGCCGAAACCAGCGGAGGTCGAGCTCGGCCTGCGGCACGCCGTCGATGCGGATCTCGCCCGCCTGGGGGCGGTGAAGGCCGAGGAGCAGGTTGGCCAGCGTGCTCTTGCCCGCGCCGGAGGGGCCGACGAAGGCGATTTTCTCGCCCGGGCGGATGTCGAGCGAGAGATCGTTGATGGCTCCGCGATCACCTTCGGGGTAGCGAAACTGCACGCGGTCGAACGCGATTGCGCCGCGCAGCGGCTCTGGCCGGCGCGAGCCGTGCCACTCCTCGACGTAGGGGGCGTCGATCAGCTCGGAGACGCTGCGGTAGCCCGCCTCGGCGGTGAAAAACTGCTCGCTCACGCTGGCGAACATCTGGATGGGGCCGACGAGCACGGGCACTCCGGCCACGAAGGCGATGACGGTGCCGACGCTGACTTGGCCGTGGATGGCGAGGAGCGCGCCGCCCGCGACCACGACGAGCGACAGCACCTTGATGGCGGCGAAGCTGAAGGCGCCGAAGCTGGTGGAGACGGCGACCAGCTCCACGCGCGAGCGGGCCACGGCGTCGTTGGAGGCGGCGAGATGGCCGGCGGCCTGGGCCTCCTCGCCGTAGACGCGCACCAGCTTGATGGCGGTGAAGAGCTCGTTGGCGGCGCCCGTCAGTTTCTCCTGCGCGAGCCGGTTGGCCTCGTTCTTGTCGCGAAAGCGGTTGAAGTAGCGCGTGCGCATGATCGCGAAGACCGGGAGCATCAGCACCACCACGAGCGCGAGCGGAAGGTTGAGCGAAACCAGCACGCCGAAAGTCAGCAGACTGTAGATCGAGTCCGGGATGAAGCTGTTCAGGATGGGCATGATCGCGCCCTCCACCTTCTGCGTGTCGAAGGCGTATTTGGAGAGTAGGCGGCCCGTCTGCTGGCGATCGAGATAACCGAAGCTGAGGAACTGGATTTTTTGAAAAATACGTCCTCGCAGATCCAGGACCACCCGGGTGGTGGTGCGCGCGAGCAGCGAGGCGCCGGCCACGCTGCAAAACTGGTGGGCGACCAGCAGGCCGACGGTCAGGGCGGAGAGCCAAAGAATGCCGGCCTCATCTTTGGCGGGAAGATGGACGTCGAGGATGAGCTGAAA
>JAIXVY010000156.1 GCA_027482505.1 Opitutaceae bacterium
ACGCCGAGCAGCGGATCGGCCTTGAAAAGACAGATGTGGGTCGGGGTGGAGAGCCCTTCGGTGAACTTCGCGTAGGCCTCGGTGTGGAGGCGGGCCATCTTGAGCGCGCACTCCATGCGAAGGAACATGGAGAGCCGGGCGGCGAGGTAGCGGATGAAGTCCTCGTGCAGGATGCGAAGGCGGCGCAGCTCGACCTCGGTGAGGAAGGCCGGGTTGCGAAAATCATAGACCTCGACGCGGGTGGGGTCGGCGCTGTCGTCGCGACGGCCGTCGGCGCGCAAAAGGGGCGGCCGAGTCTCGGCCGCGGCCTGCGCGAGCAGCTGGTCGATCTCGTTTTGATCGAGCACGCCGCCGGGGTTGTTGTTCGCGTCGGGCATGGGAGGGGCTACTGGACGACGAACTCGGCGAAGAACAGGTTGTCCACGACGCGGGACCCGAGGGCCTGGTTGTAGGCGGCGAGGAGCCGCTCGCGGATGATGTTCTTCGAGCCGGCGTCCTCGAGGTCGGCGAGGCTGAGGGAGGAAAGCACCCCGAGGGTGACGTCGCCGAGCTGGGGGCGGGCGGCCTCGAAGCGGGCGTTCACGTCGCCGCGTTCGCCGGTGACGAGGAACGAGGTCTTGAGATAGCGGGTGCCCATGGTGCCGGCGAGGTTCACGACCACGTTGTCGAACTTGTAGCCGTTGGGGCCGGCCGCGCCGGCGGGGGCGGCCTTGCCCCCGTGGCCGCCGGCGGCGGGCTTCTCGGCCGCGGCGGGGGCGCCGTGGGCGGAAGGGGCGGCGGCGGGCGCGGCCGCGGCGGACGGATCGGCGGAGAGGGCCGCCTTCAGCCCGGCGTCGAAGCGCGGGAGGATGACGAAATGCGCGACGCCGAAGGTCGCGGCCGGGGCCAGGACGATGGCGAGCAAGGCCGGCATGAAGGCCTTGAGGCCTCCGCCCGAGGGCTTGGCGACGGCCGCGGCGGCGGCCTCGGGCGCGGGGGATTCGGTTTTCTTTTCGGCCATGGCCGGGGGGCGCTCAGCGCTTGAGATTCACGACCTCTTCGAGGACCTGGTCGGACACGGTGACGATGCGCGAGCTCGCCTGGAAGCTGCGCTGGGTGGTGATCATGTTGGCGAACTGCTCGGTGAGATCGACGTTGGAGAGCTCGAGCGTGCCGCCCTCGATGGTGCCGAGGCCGTTGGATCCGGGACCGTTTCCGGTGGTGGCGAGAGCCAGGCCGCCGACGGGGCCGGCGTTGGCCATGCCGGTGAAGAGGTTGTCGCCGGTGCGCTGGAGCGCGCTGGGGTCCTGGAAATTCTGGAGCAGGACGCGATTGGTGACGGCGGAGCTGCCGTCGGAGTAGAATTCGACGAGGTTGCCCTGGCGGTTGAAGGAGAAGCTCTGGAGCTGCGTGCCGGCGGGCGGCGTGCCGAGCCGGATGCTGCCCACCGTGGACGGCGCGGCGGCGGAGGAACCGCCGACGAGACCCTGCACGCGATAGCCCTTGTTCGTCACCAGATAGCCTTGGTCGTCGATGCGGAAATCGCCGGCGCGGGTGACGTATTCGCTGTTGTCGGTGATGTTCAGGACGCGGAAGAAGCCGGCGCCGGAGACGCCGAGGTCGGTGTTCACTCCGGTGGTGGAGAGGCCGCCCTGGGTGAAGTTGGCGTTGATGGAGGCGAGTTTCACGCCGGTGCCGACCTGCACGGCGGAGAGATTGGACGCGGTGGCGGAGGACGGGGACGAGCCGCGCAGGGTGTTGCTGAAGCTGTCCTCGAAGGTCGCCTTCGAGCCCTTGTAGCCCGTGGTGTTCACGTTGGCGATGTTGTTGCCGATGACCTCGAGGCCCTTGGTGAAGGTGCGCATCGCGCTGACGCCGGAGGTGAGGGTGCCGATAAGAGACATGTTGGGTGCGGGGGCTTAGGTTTGCGTTTGGGTGGAGGCGGCCGCCGCGGGGGCGACGCGCACGATATCGGAAAATGAGTGGAGCTGGCCGCCGACGCTCACGCGCACGTCGTCGGTGGTGGAATCGACGAACTCGACCACGCCGGAGACCTCGCCCTTGGCGGTGCCGACCGTGACCTCGCGGCCAAGGAGAGCGGAGGCGGACTGGAGCTTCAGGTCGGAGCGCAGGGCGGTCATGTCCCGCGCCATTTGCGAGGACTGCTCGAGCGAGCTGAACTGCGCCATCTGGGCGATGAAGGAGGTGTCCTCCATGGGCTTCATGGGATCCTGCTGCGTCATCTGGACGGTGATCAGCTTCAGGAAATCGTCCTGCCCGAGCACCTGTTTGGGGGTGCGTCCGGCGGTGGCGGCGGTGGCGTTGGCGGCGGCCGCGGGAGAAGTGGCGGAAGTGATGGCGGACATGGCGGGCGAAAGTTCAGGCAAGCGCGCTCAGATGGCGGGAGGAGTCGGGGCGGGAAACGAGAGGGGCGGAAACGACGGCGTTCGCCGCGGGGCGGGAAACGACCGGGCGAGACGCGGGCGCATCGTTCCACGAGGGCGCGGGCTCGCGCCGATCGGACTGGCGGCCGGAATCGGCGTCGGAGCGGGTCTGGCTCTCGCCGGCGGCGGCGACCGGGGCGGACGCGGCGGGCGCGGGGGAAGCGACCGGGCTGGCGGCGGAGAAAACGGGATCTGCCCAGCGGGCGCCGGCCGCCTCGCGGCCGCGCACAAACCCGTCCCAAGCCTGGGAGAGAGCGACGCGCAATTCCTCGGAATCGGTGCGGAAATCGGCGAACACGCGGCCGGCGCGGAACGCGACCTTCACGTCCACGCGATGCTCGCCCGCGAGATCCACGCGCACCCAGACCGGCTCGGCCGGACGGGCCTCCACGCGCTCGGCGACCGCGGCCACGCGCTCGACGAGGCGCGCCGCGACCGTCGCGGGCGTCTCGGACGCGGCCAACGCGGGCAGCACCTCCACGCGCTCGACGGCGGAAGGCACGGCGGCGGAGGCGAAAGCTTGGACGGCGGCGGGCTGCATGACGACGCGTCCATCTGCCTTTTCCGTGCCAGCGGCCTTTTTTGTATTCGCTATACCTTTTTCATCAACTACTTGCTCTATGTTTTTTCCAGATGAATCCTGCGCGGCCACCTCCATGCGCGGGTTGGCGGGGAGAGGGGCGGCAAAAACTGCCGCGGCGGGCGCGGAAGCCTCGAACGCGCGAGTCTGGACGCCAGGGACCATGGCGGTCGGGGTCGTCGAACCGGCGGCGACCGAGACGATCGGCGCCGGGGCTGAAACCGAAACGGAACCGGCGGCGGGCGCGGGCGCGGCGGCGGCAAGGGAAACGGGCGAAGCCTCCGCGGAATCGGCGTCGGGCAAAGGAGCGGACAAGAGCGCGGGCGCGGGGGAGAAACGCGCGGGCGCGGCAAGCGCGCCCTGGCGCGCGGGGGAAAAGGGCGCGACGGAGCTTTCGCGCGGCCCGGCGGAAGACAGGCGAAGGCGGACCCCGTTGTCATTATAAATTGGATACGAGATGGAACCCGTCTCCGCGGGCGGCGCTTCGGGCGCGGAAGACTCCTCGCCGCCCTCCCCCGCCCCGTTCCCATCCACGGCGACTTCGCCCGAAGGCGCCGGCGGCAAGGGAAGATTCAACCAAGGAAGCCCGGCCTGATCACGAGGCGCGTGGGGCGGAATGGCGACTTCGGGCGTCACGTTCGCGATCGGGTCCGGGCGGACTTCGTCGGCTTTTCGTCCAAGAGAGTCGGCGCGCTGGGGTTCGTCCTCGGCGGCAGTCTCCCCGTCCGCGATTTTCACCCCGGCGACCGGAACGGTGGACGGAGCCGCCGCGGAAAAAGCGGGGGCGCAGTCAGGGGCGGGTTTAGGCGCGGCCGGGGCGGGCTTAAGCCAGCGCGCGGCGCGCGGAACGGAACCCTCGCCCAACAAGGCCGCGGGCGCGGGCGCGCGAGGATCGGCGGGGGCGGCGGCAAAGGGTGCCGTTTCAACGAGCCCGGCGGAAGTGGAAACCCCTTCCTCGGCCGCAGGCGCGAAAGAGAAAACGGCGGCGGGAGCCGGACAGGCGACCGGAGAGGCCGGCGCGTCAGCCAAGGCGAGAACGCCGGCGAAATCGGGCGAGGCGGAGGCGACCTCGCCGGCGGGCTTCACGTCCGCGGGCAGGCCGGGGGAGGAAGCGAGCGCGGCGGGGACGGTCTCGGCGGCCGGGGACGCGGGGGAGGAGGGAAAAGCGAAAAGCATGTAGGCGCGGCCGTCATGGCGGGGAACACGCGCCGTCCCTGGCGCGAGATTAAAGGGATGAAAAGATCAGCGGGCCGCGGCGGGAGCCGCGGGCGCGGGCATGAGGAGGCGCATGCGCCGGGTGAGCTCGGCGGCGCGCTTCACGTTGACCTCGTCGGGACCGGGATCGCGGCTCAGCTCCTCAAGGATCGCGGTGGTGACGTCGGGTTTCATGAGCGCGAGCAGCTTGGCCACGAGGGCGTCGTCCATCTGCTTGAAGATGGCCACGGCGGCGGAGGGCGTGAGCTTGCTGTAGGTGGTGACGAGGGTCTTGAGATTGCGCTGCTCCTGGGCCTCGACCTGGACGAGGCGGGCGTCGATCTCGGCGCGGAGGGCCTCGATCTGCCTGCGCGTGACGTCGAGCTCCTTGCGCTCGGCGGCGATGCGCGTCTCCCAGGAGGCGAGCTCGCCCTCGCGGCTCTTCAGCCGCTCGCGCTGCCCGGCGAGTTCCTTGGCCACCTGCTCCATCTCGGGGGTCCAGAAATCCCAGGGTTTTTCGGGGCGCGCGGCCTCCTGCTTCTCGGCGCGGTGGGCGACCACGGCGGCGATGGCGGCGGCGGTCTGGCGTTGGAACAGCACGAACGCGCCGCCCACGGAGAGCAGGATGGCGAGCACGACGGCGGGGATGGGCGAGAGCAGCGCTTTCATGCGGGACGGGGGTTGGGCCGGGCGGCGGCGAGGGAGGCGAGTTCGTCGAGCAGGGTCTGCTCGGCCTTATCGGCGGCCTCGCGGTGGGCGCGGCGGGCGCGCTCCTCGAGTTTTTCGACGACCTGGAGGCGGCGACGCGCGACAAGCCATTCCTCGCGGGCCTTCGCGCTGGCGGCGGCGGCCTCGGCGTGGCGGCGCGCGGCCTCCTGGATCTCGCGCTCGGCGACGCGCAACGCGGCCAGGCCGGCGGCCTGCTCGGCGGGGCGGAAAGAAGCGCCCTCGCGCGAAGCGGCCAGAGCCTCGGCCAGGGCGATCCGGCGGGCCTCGGCGGCGCGCAGGGCG
>JAIXVY010000508.1 GCA_027482505.1 Opitutaceae bacterium
ATCCGCTCCCTCGCCGACATCATCGCCTCCGGCCAGGCCCTCGGGAAACTCACCAAGGGCCTCGCCCGCGCCCAGGCCGCACCGCCCCTGTATTCGAGTCCCGACTACAACGCCTTCGCCCGCAACCGCGCCGCCCTCCAAAAGATCGTCCTCGATCTTTTCGAGCGCTACGACCTCGACGCCATCGCCTACCCTTACCAGACGATTCCCGAGTACACCATCGAGGAGGCCGCCCCGCAGGCCGGCGCGGTCGAGGGCGCCGCCAACTACGACAAGCTCGGTCGCGGCACCCGCATCAGCACCGCCACCGGTTTCCCCGGACTCACCGTGCCCGCCGGCTTCACCGCCTCCGACGGCATGCCCGTCGGCCTCGAGTTCCTCGGCAGGCCCTGGTCCGAAGGCGAACTCCTCGGTCTGGGCTACGCCTTCGAGCAGGCCACCAAACACCGCAAGCTTCCCGCCTCCACGCCCGCCCTCGATGGCGAGTGGATCGAGTTCACCCGCTAATCCTTCTCCTTATGCGCCTCCTTCGCTCCACCCTCGCAGCCTTGGCGTTCGCCTGTTCCGTCGCGTCCGCCGCCCGCGCCGCGGACTTCGACCTCGCCACCGCCTCTCTCGCCGACATCGAGGCCGCCTTCGCCGCCAGGGCCCTCACCTCGGAGAAACTCGTCCAGCTCTACCTCGCCCGCATCGAGGCCTACGACAAGCGGGGCCCGAAGATCAACGCCGTCATCCACCTCAACCCCGCCGCCCTCGCCGAGGCCCGCGTCCTCGATGCCGAGCGCGCCGCCGGCAAATCCCGCGGAGCCCTCCATGGCATCCCCGTCGTCGTAAAGGATCTCCTCGACGTCGCCGGTCTGCCCACCACCGGCGGGTTCAAGCCCTTCGGCGACCCCATCCCGGCCCGCGACTCCGCCGTCGTCGCCCGCCTCAAGGGCGCCGGCGCCATCATTCTGGCGAAGGTGAACACCGCGAACTGGTTCGGCGACGGCTTCGATCACACCAGCCGCATCGGCGCCACTCATAATCCTTACAAGCTCGGCTACACGCCCGGCACTTCCTCCAACGGCACCGGCGCCGCCATTTCCGCCTGGTTCGCCGCCGTCGGCATCGGCACCGACACCGGTGGCTCCGTGGTCATTCCGTCTTCCAATTCCGGCATCTCCGGCATGGTCGCCACCCAGGGACTCGTCTCCCGCGCCGGCATCATGCCGCGCGGCGCCACCCAGGACCGCGCCGGCCCCATGGCCCGCTCCGTTTACGACGTCGCGGTCGTCCTCTCCGTCATCGGCGGCTGGGACGTGGAGGATCTCGCCACCGCCGACGGCTTCGGACACTTCCCCCGGCCCGACTGGCCCGCCCGCGTGGCCGCCGCGGCGCTCCCCGGCAAACGCGTCGGCGTTCTTCGGGAGATGATCCACACCGGCCCCGCCCACGCCGAGGGCGTGGAATTGTTCGAGCGCGCCCTCGCCGACCTGCGCAAAGGCGGCGCGCAGGTCTTCGACGTCGCCACCGGACTCGACCTCAAGGTCCTCGCCACCTCCGCCATGGGCCGCACCGCCGAGTATGAAAAAATCCCGCTCCAAAACGCCTACCTCGCGCGCTTCGGCCCCAACGCCCCGTTCAAGACCATTCAAGAGATGATCGCGAAGGTCGGCCCGGGCCAGTTCGCCAAGGCGATGAACGACGCCCTGCTCCTGCCTCCCCCCGACCAGAGTCCCGACTATCTCGCGCGCCTGCGCCTCCGCGCCCAGCTCCGCTCCGCCATCGCCGACCTCTGCGCGAAGCACGATCTCGACGCCCTCGTTCTCCCCTTCAGCACCCTGCCGCCCGCCAAGCTGTCCGAGCCCGGCGTGGGCGGCTCCGGCAACAGCCTCGCCTCCAACAACGGCTTCCCCGCCGTCATCGTCCCCGGCGGCTACACTTCCGAAGGCCTGCCCATGGGCGTCCAGTTCCTCGGCGCGCCCTTCTCCGATCTCTCCGTCCTCGAGGTCGCCCGCGCCTACGAGAAGGCCTCCGCCCGCCGCGTCCTCCCGCCCACCGTCCCGCCCCTCCCCGGCGAGAAGTTCACCTATTAACCGTCCGCCATCGTCCGCACCATGATCGCCTTCCGTCCCGCTCTCGCCGCCTTGCTCCTCGCCCTGGTCGCCGCGTCGCCCGCCCGCGCCGCCGAGGCCGATCTCACCACCGCCACCGTCGCCGAGCTCAACGCCGCGTTCGCCGCCGGCTCCCTCACCTCGGAGAAACTGGTCTCCCTCTACCTCGCCCGCATCGAGGCCTACGACAAGCAGGGCCCCAAGGTGAACTGCGTCATCACCCTCAATCCCGAGGCCCTCGCCCAGGCCCGCGCCCTCGACGCCGAGCGCAAGGCCAAGGGCCCGCGTTCCCCCATCCACGGCCTCCCCGTCGTGCTCAAGGACCTCATCGACGTCGCCGGCCTGCCCACCACCGCCGGCTTCGTCCCCTTCGGCGCGCCCGTGCCGCCGCGCGATTCCACCATCGTCGCCCGCATCCACGCCGCCGGCGGCATCATCCTGGCGAAAGTTTCCACCACCAACTGGTTTGGTAATGGCTTTCTGGATACGCATCCCATCGGCGAGTCGCCCAACCCCTACAACCTCGCGCACTCTCCCGGCGGCTCGTCCAACGGCTCCGGCGTCGCCATCGCCGCCTCCTTCGCGCCGCTCGCCCTCGGCACCGACACCTCCATCTCCGTCCAGAGCCCCGCCGCCAACACGTCCTCGGTCGGCTTCGTCGGCACCTACGGCATGGTCTCCCGCGCCGGCATCGTGCCGCGCGGCGCCACCCAGGATCGTCCCGGCCCCCTCGCCAAAACCGTGGCCGACGCCGCCACCCTTTACTCCATCGTCGCCGGCTGGGACGTCGAGGACCTCACCACCCATGTCGCGCTCGGCCACCACCCGACGACCGACTGGTCCGCCGAACTCAAGGGCCAATCCCTCGTCGGCCGCCGCCTCGGCGTCCTCCGCGAGATGGTGCCCTCCGGGGAAAAGTTCTCCGAGGGCGTCGCCCTCTTCGAGCGCGCCATCGAGGACCTGCGCAAGGCCGGCGCCCAGATCGTCGATCCCGTCCTCACCGGCAATCCTTCCCTCGCTTTCGACACCTCGCAGCCGCGCATGCGCACCGCCGAGTATGAGAAGATCGGCGCCACCGACGCCTACCTCGCCCGCCTCGGCCCCGGCCGTCCCTTCCGCACCACGCGCGAGATGATGGAGAAGGTCGGCTTCGACAAATTCTCCCGCTCCATGGTCGCCGCCCTCGACCTCCCTTCGCCGACCGTGAGCCCGGATTACCAGGCCCGCTACCGCGCCCGCCTCGCCCACATCAAGCTGCTCACCGAGGTCAAGGAGCGCTACGCCCTCGACGCCTTCATCCTTCCCTTCCACGCCGAGCCCCCGCCTCCGTTGGAAACGGGTCCCGCCGCCCGCAGCGGGGAAGGGGAGGGCGGCGGCGGCCCCCGCCCCGGCGTCAACTCGCTCTCCTCCTCCCTCGGGCTCCCCGCCTGCGTCGTCCCCATGGGCTACGCGAAGGGCAACCTGCCGCTCGCCATCCAGTTCATGGGGGCGCCTTACGACGACCTTGCCGTCCTTCAGATCGCCCACGCCTACGAGCAGGCCAGCAAGCGCCGCGTTCCCGCCGCCTCCACGCCCCCGCTCCCGGGCGAGAAGTTCACCTACTAAACCGCCAGACACCTGTCGCCATGCGCCTCCTCCGCACCGCCCTCGCTCTCCTCGCCCTTCCACTCGTCCTCCGCGCCGCCGAATTCGACCTGTCCACCGCCACCCTCGCGGACATCGCCGCCGCCACCGACGCCGGCGCGCTTTCCTCAGAGAAACTCGTCTCCCTCTACCTCAAGCGCATCGAGGCCTACGACAAACAGGGGCCGAAGATAAACTCCGTCCTCTACCTAAACCCCTCCGCCCTCGCCGAGGCCAAGGCCCTCGACGCCGAGCGCCTCGCCAAAGGCCGCCGCTCCCCGCTCCACGGAATTCCCGTGGTGATCAAGGACCTCGTCGACGTCGCCGGCCTGCCCACCACCGCCGGCTTCAAGCCTTTCGGCACTCCCGTGCCGCCGCGCGACTCCGGCGTCGTCGAGCGTCTCCGCGCCGCCGGCGCCATCGTCCTCGCCAAGGTTTCCACCGTGAACTGGTTCGGCGACGACGGCTTCAACCAGCACCCCATCGGTGCAACCCTCAACCCCTACAACTTGGCCCACTCCCCCGGCGGCTCGTCCAACGGCACCGGAGCCGCCATCGCCGCGTGGTTCGCCACTATCGGCATCGGCACCGACACCGGAGGCTCCGTCCAGATCCCGTCCTCCTACAACAGCCTCGTCGGCATCGTCGCCACCCAGGGTCTCGTCACCCGCGCCGGCATTGTTCCGCGCGGCCCCACCCAGGACCGCGCCGGCCCCATGACCCGCTCCGTCTACGATGCCGCCGCCACCTTGGCCGTCATCGCCGGCTGGGACGCCGAGGACTTTGGCACCTTCGCCGGCGTCGGCCACTTTCCCCCGGCCAATCTCGCCGCGCGGCTGGGTGCGCCCTCCCTCGAGGGCAAACGCATCGGCGTCCTCCGCGAGATGTTCACCACCGGCAAGATCGATCCCGAGGTCATCGCCCTGTTCGAGCAGGCCGTCGCCGACTTGAAAAAAGCCGGCGCCCTCGTGCTCGATCCCGTCGAGGTCGGCGTGAACCTGCGCAACGCCACCGCCAGCGACACCTCCGGCACCACCCATCCCTACGAGCTCATCCCCGCCGCCAACGCCTACCTCGAGCGCCTCGGCCCCGGCCGCCCGTTCAAGAAGATCGAGGACATGTTCGCCGCCGCCGGGCACGACCAGATCCACGAGCGCTACCTCAAGGCCATGACGCTGCCCCCTCCCGACCGCAGCCCCGACTACCTCGGCCGCTTCGCCCTCAAGGACGCCCTTCGCGACGCCGTCGACGAGCTCATGGTCAAATACAAGCTCGACGCCCTCGTCCTGCCCTACCGCACCACTCCGCCCCCCGAGGGCTCCGGCACCCAGGCCCCGGGCGACATCAACACCCTCACCTCCGTCACCGGTCTCCCCGCCGTCATCATGCCCGGCGGCTACACCAAGGAGAAAAATCTCCCCGTCGGCATCCAGTTCGTCGGCCGCTCCTTCGACGATCTCAACCTCATCCGCGTCGCCCACGGTTACGAAGCCGCCTCCAAGCGTCGCGTTTCGCCCGCCCTCACTCCCGCCCTCCCGGGCGAGAAATTCACCTACTGACCGCCCGCCGGACCCGTCTCTCCCATGCCCATCCGCCACCCGCGCCTTCTCCCGCTCGCGCTCGCCGTTCTCCTCGTCGCCGGCTGCTCCACGCCCCCCCGGGCCTCCGCCCCGGCGACCCCGCCCGCCGCGTCCGCCGCCTCGGTCCCCCTCCGCCCCGTCTCCGCCGAACTGCCCAAGATCCACGTGCTCGGCACCGGCGGCACCATCTCCGGCGCCGCCCCCGACCGCACCGCCCTCTCCGGCTACAAGGCCGGCTCCTTCACCATCGAGCGAATGCTCGCCGACGTGCCCGAGGTCAGGGATATCGCCCGCGTCACCCACGAGCAGTTCCGCAACGTCGGCTCCGGCAACATCGGCTCCGCCGACGTTCTCGCGCTCGCCCAGCGTATTCAGAAACTCGTGACGGAGCAGCCCGACATCGCCGGCTTCGTCGTCACCCACGGCACCGGCACCCTCGAGCAGACCGCCTACTTCCTCCACCTCGCCGTTCGCACCGACAAGCCCATCGTCGTCGTCGGCGCCATGCGCCCCTGGTCCGCCGTCTCCACCGACGCCCATCTAAACCTTGTCAACGCCGTCCGCGTCGCCGCCCACCCCGAGTCACGCGGCAAGGGCGCCCTCGTCGTCCTCAACGACGAGATCAACTGCGCCCGCGAGGCCACCAAGACCGACACCTACCGCGTCGAGACCTTCAACTCCCGCGAATACGGCTTCCTCGGCTACGCCGACCCCGACCGCGTCGTCTACTACCGCGTCCCCGAGCGCCGCCACACCTTCAAGTCCGAGTTCGTCGTCGACGATCTCAAGGAGCTTCCCCAGGTCGACATCGTCTACGGCTACCAGGACGCCTCCGCCGCCCCGGTCGCCGCCCTGCTCGCCGACGGGGCCAAGGGTCTGGTCTCCGCCTCCGGCTCGCCCGAGCTCACCGCCGCCCTCAAAAAAGCCGCCGCCTCCGGCGTCGCCGTGGTCTCCAGCGACCAGAAGGGCCAGGGCCGCGTCCTCACCAATCCCGAGCGCCTCGCCGAGGGCCTCGTCTCCGCCGACAACCTTCGCCCCCAGAAAGCCCGCGTCCTCCTCCAGCTCGCCCTCGCGTGCGGCAAGACCTCCCCCGCCGAGCTTCAGCGCATTTTCAACCAATACTAAGCGCGCGCCTCCCGTCGCACCCTTCGCCATGCATCTTTTCCGCCGCCTCTTCCTCCGCGCCTTTCCGCTCCTCTCCCTGCTCGCCCTCCAGGCCGGGCCCCTCGGCCTTTCCACCCGCGCCGCCGACGCCCCGCTCCCGCGCGTCGTCGTCCTCGGCACCGGCGGCACCATCCAGAGCAAAGGCGCCACCCGCATGGTCCGCCACGACTACCGCGCCGGCCGCTTTGAGATCAACGAGCTCCTCGCCCTCATCCCCGAGGTGAACAAAATCGCCCGCGTCGAGGCCGAGCAGTTTTCCAATATCGGCAGTCCCAGCATGACGCCCGAGCTCTGGAAGAGCCTCGCCGAGAAAATCAACACGATGGCCTACGAGCAGCCCGACATCGCCGGCTTCGTCCTCACCCACGGCACCAATACCCTCGAGGAGACCGCCTACTTCCTCCACCTCGCCGTCCGCACCGACAAGCCCGTCCTCGTCGTCGGCGCCCAGCGCCCCAGCACCGCCATCTCCGCCGACGGGTTCATGAACCTCTATCACGCCATCCAGGCCGCCGTGGAGCCCGACTCCCGCGGCCGCGGCGTCATGATCTGCATGAACGCCCAGCTCACCAGCGCCCGCGAAGGCACCAAGACCAGCGCCTACAAGGTCGAGGCCTTCAACGCCCGCGAGCTCGGCCTCCTCGGCGTCGTCGATCCCGACGGCGTGCATTACTACCGCAAGCCCTTCCGCCGCCACACCGTCCTGAGCGAGTTCGACGTGTCCAAGATCACGGTTTTCCCCCGCGTCGACGTGGTCGATTCCTACGCCGCCGCCCCGCGCGACATGATCGACTTCCTCGTCGGCAAGGGCGCCAAGGGCATCGTCCTCTCCGGTCACGGCGCGGGCGGCAGTTCGCCCGCCCAGGCCGAGGCCATGGCCGAGGCGGTGAAAAAGGGCGTGGCGGTGGTCAACGCCTCCCGCACCGGCAGCGGCCGGGTGATCGCAAGCGCCGCCAACCTCGAAGCCGGTATCGTCCCCGGCGACAACCTGCTCCCGCACAAAGCCCGCATCCTCCTCATGCTCGCGCTCGCCAACGGCAAGAGTTCCGAAGCCGAGCTCACCCGCATCTTCGACCAGTATTAAGGCTCACCGCCGCCCCTGGGAACGCCGAGCTCCAGCTCGGCCTCCATGGGGTAGAGGAGTAAGGCAGGCGCGAGGAGCAGGGTGGCGGGGTGAGCGAATGGTGAGCAACCTTAAGCGTTGAAAACCAACCGGTCGATTGTCTGAACCCGCACAAAGCCCGCATCCTCCTC
>JAIXVY010000470.1 GCA_027482505.1 Opitutaceae bacterium
AGCGCTTCACCCCGATCCTCGACGCCTTTGACAAGGTGGATGTGAACTTCGCCCTTGAGGTGCACCCGACCGAACTCGCCTTCGACATCGCCTCCGCCCAGCGCGCCCTCGCCGCGGTCAAAAACCACCCTCGTTTCGGCTTCAACTACGACCCTTCCCACCTCGGCTACCAGGGCGTCGACTACGTGAAGTTCATCCGCGTCTTCGCCGATCGCATCTACCACGCCCACATGAAGGACGTCTGGTGGGGCCACGGCGACGGCACCGTCGGCGTCTTCGGCGGCCACACCAACTTCGGCGACAGCCGCCGCCATTGGGACTTCCGCTCCCTCGGCCACGGGGACATCCGCTTCGAGGACGTCATCGTCGCGCTCAACGACATCGGCTACCGCGGCCCGCTCTCCGTCGAGTGGGAGGACATCCGAATGGACCGCGTGCACGGCGCCACCGAGGCCGCCGCCTTCGTTCGCAAGCTCGACTTCCCTCCGAGCGCCGTCGCCTTCGACGCCGCCTTCGACAAAAAGAACCAGTAACCGCATCGGACCTCGCCACGGAGTTCACAGAGCCCGGACACGGAGACCACGGAGCCAATCCGTCCTGATTTTTCCTGCCTTTCTTCCGTGCCCTCCGTGTCCGCGCTTCGTGCCCTCCGTGTCTAGTTAAACTCTCCCGAACACCCCATGTCCTCCAACCGCAAACTCCGCTACGGCATGATCGGCGGCGGCCGCGGCGCCTTCATCGGCGCCGTCCACCGCATCGCCGCCCAGATGGACGGCCAGGCCGAGCTCGTCGCCGGCGCCTTCTCCTCCGACCCCGCCCGCTCCAAGGCCTCCGGCGAGGACCTTTATCTCGATCCCGCCCGCGTCTACGGCTCCTACCAGGAGATGGCCGAGGCCGAGGCGAAGAAGCCCGCCGGCCAGCGCCTCGACTTCGTCGTCATCGTCACGCCGAACCACCAGCATTTCCCGCCCGCGAAGCTCTTCCTCGAAAAAGGCTTCAACGTCGTCTGCGACAAGCCCGTCACCTTCGATCTCAAGGAGGCCGTCGCGCTGAAGAAGATCGTTTCCAAGACCCGCAAGGTTTTCGCCCTCACCCACAACTACACCGGCAACGCCATGGTGAAGCAGGCGCGCGACCTCGTGCGCTCCGGCAAGCTCGGCGCCATCCGCAAAGTCGTGGTCGAGTATCCGCAGGGCTGGCTCTCCACCCACCTCGAGGCCTCCGGCCAAAAACAGGCGGCCTGGCGCACCGACCCCAAGCGCTCCGGCGCGGCAGGCTGCATGGGCGACATCGGCACCCACGCCGAAAACCTCGCCCGCTACATCACCGGCCTCCACATCGACGAGCTCTGCGCCGACCTCACCACCTTCGTGAAAGGCCGCCAGCTTGACGACGACGGCAACGTCCTCCTCCGCTTCAAGGGCGGCGCCAAGGGCGTGCTCCACAGCTCGCAAATCTCGGTCGGCGTGGAAAACGGCCTCAACATCCGCGTCTACGGCGAAAAAGCCGGCCTAGCCTGGCAACAGGAGCACCCCAACCAGCTCCTCGTCACCTATCCCGACAAGCCCGCCGAGATCTGGGGTCGCGGCAACGGCTACATCGCCAGCGAGGCCGCCAAGGCCTGCACCCGCATCCCCGCCGGCCACCCCGAGGGCTACCTCGAGGCCTTCGGCAACCTCTACCGCGAGGCCTTCCGCGCCATCCGCGCCGAGGTATCCGGAAAAAAACTACCGAGTGATCTGGACTTCCCGACCATCGACGACGGCATCGAGGGCATGGCCTTCATCGAGACGGTGGTGAAGAGTTCCAAGCTCGGCGCCAAGTGGGTGAAGTTCCCGAAGCTCTGAGGCCAGGACAACCCGCCTCCGTCCGTGCCCCTCCGTCTGCTCACCGCCCTCATAACTCTCCAGCTGCTTGTTCCCGCCGCCTCCCAAACGGCCAACGCGGCCCTCTCTGGCGGCTCCTACACATCCGATTCTGCTCACTCCGGCCCAGTCCGCGACGAGGCCCTCGACTATCTCCTGAACCTACCGGAGACCAATCCCTACCGCGCGCCGCTCCTACGCCTCAAACAACTGCCCTCGGAAGAGCGCGACGCCCTTGAGGCCTGGCTCAACCACACACCCGGCAGCGAATCAGCCGATGAGCTCGACGATCCCGTGCCTGCGCTCAACGACGCCCAGCTGGCCCTTACACGCGAGCTCTCCGCCGCCCTCGTCGCCGCCTCTTCCGCCCCTGCCGCCTCTTCCGCCGACTGGCCGCTAATCCCCAATGAGGACCCCATCTCCACCTCCCTTCCCGCCATCGGTCTCACTCGGCAGCTGGCACAGCTCGCGATCAAAACCTCCGACGCTCTTCCACCCGGCGAAGCCATCGCCGTCTACGCCGCCGCCGCTCAACTCGGCCGTCAGCAACGCTCCGGCACTACTCTGATCGAACAGCTCACCGGCGTCGCCGTCGAAGGTATCGCGCTCTCCGCCGCCTCCCGCCGCCTTCTCGAATACTCTCCTGACCAGCTTAGACGCCTGTCGGAGGTTTGGGCTTCCCTTCACCCGTCTCCCTCGAATGCCGATGCGTTCAAAGGTGAACGCGACTCGTTCTTCCGTCCCATAGTCGAAAAAATCATTCGCCCCGGACTCGTAGCACTTCTCGCCGAAGACCCCGCCTCGTTCGGCCTGCCTGACGCCGATACCGGCTTCACTCGCGATCTCCGCCTCAGCGGTCTAATGGACCTCGGCGATGGCGAACGCCGCATTTCACTAGAAAACATCGAGACCGGCGCCACTTTCTCCATAATCGAGGGCAAAAGCACCGAAGGCATCGAGCTGCTTTCCCTCGATTTCGCCCGCCACGAGGCCGTCATTCGACGCGGCACGCGCGAGGCCGTCATCCATCTCGAAACCAAAAAGATCGTCGAGCGCTCCCGCGCGATCGACCGCCTTCAAGACTTATTCAAGGGTTCTGAAATTTTCCAGGAGGACAGCACCGGCCTAGCCGCTCTCCGCACTATCGCCGACCGAGCTCGCCGCCACCCACGTGGCCTGGATGGCTACGTCGATGATATATACGCAGAATACCAACGCACTATCGACGCCCAGGTTGCCGCCGCCGAAAATCCCCAGCTCAGCAACGAGCCCACACCGTCAGAGTCCGGCGAAACCACGCCAAACGAGGATCCCCTCCTTTTCCTATCCCGACCAACCTTCGGCCGCGTTGCCCGCAGCTTCAACAGCGTGGCCACTCAGCAAGTCATGCTCCAGGCCGCCATCAACCACCGTCTCGGCAAGCTGAACCAAAGCATAGACCCCTTCGCCAATCCCGACCCATGGGCCGAAAAGGAAAACACTGCGTTCACCTTGGAATCCGCCGAAGACGGCGGCTTCATTCTTCGCTCCCGCTACGAGGTGCGACCTGGCCAGCCCTTGACCTACAAGTTCGCCGCCCCCGACGCCGGCTTCGTGCGCCCTGAGTCCAAAAAATAGCCCGCGCCCCTGGACGGGCGCGGGCGGGAAAATTTGCGAGGGCTATCGTTGCACTTTCGGCAGCTTCGCCCTCAGTGATCCAGGGGCTCCACCGAGAGCGGCCGCGGGCGGTCAAAGCTCAGGGCTGCACATCCACCTGGAGGCGGAGGAAGCGCCGGGGCTGGTTGGCGATCAACACGGGGTCGATGACCGTCTCCTGCACCGTCTCGGTGGTCGAGGGCGACGAGCCCACGAAGCCGGAGGTCGGGTTGTTGCCCGCCGCGGGCGTGACGTTGACCCAGCTGCCCGTGACGAGATCGTCGCGACCGACCACGGTGTAACGCAGGGTGGGATCGTCGATGCGGGTGAAGGTCAGGGCGAGGCGGCCGCCCTGCACGCCCTGGGTGACGGCGGGCGCGTTGGCCGCGACCGGGGACGTGTTGGTGGCGTATTCCAGCAGGTTGGCGATACCGTCGGAATCGGGATCGGCCGAGGGCGCGCCGATGCCGGTGCCGTCGTTGCCGGCGTCGGGGAAGTAAAGGTTACGCCATGCCTGGATGGGCGAAATGGTCACGCCGCCGGAGACGCTCAGGGTGGCGGTGGCCTCGGTGAAGGTGTAGTTCAGGCCGGAAATGGTGGCCGTCCAGACGTCGGCGGCGGATTCGGTCAGCGCCACGCCGTTCACGGTCACGCCCGACAGACCGGGCACAATGGTGCCGGTGGCGAAGGCGAAGTTCTGCCCGGTGACGAAATCAAAGCCCGGCGCCTTGTCGATGGTGAGCGCGCCGCTCAAGGTCAGGCTGCCCGAAACGGCGAGCGCGGTCGAAGCGGCGGGAGACGCGGCGGCCACGAAGGTGCTGGCGGTGCCCGCGGCCAGGGTGAGGTTGCCGGTAACCGTCAGCGCGCGGGGGGCGAAGCTGGAGGAGACCGTGACCGTCTTGCCGGTGGCGGTGATCGTGCCGGAGCCGGACAGGCCGGCAGCGAGCGCGAAGTTGGCGGCGGTGATCGCGGAGACATCCAGCGTGGAGCCGGCGGTGAGGGCGACCGGAGTCGCGCCCAGCGAGCCCGCGCCGGCGAAGGCGAGCGTGCCGGCCTCGATGCTCGTCGCGCCGGTGTAGGACTGCGCGCCGTCGAGGGTTTGCTTGAAGGCGCCCTTCTTGACCACGGAGACGCTGCCCACGCCGTCGGAGATGAGGGTGAGCTCGTTCTCGGTGTTGCTGGGCGCGGCCTGGTTGGTGAAGTCGGCGGCGGCCGTGTCCAGGGTCAGCACGGAGCTGGAGCCGGACTTGAGATTGGCGATGCGCAGATAGCCCTCGCTCTGGGTGAGGCCCGGGAAGGTTTGATTGAAGCCGTTCAGATCCAGCGTGGTGCCGATCGAGGCGAAGGTGCCGCCGGAAAGCACGGACGAGCCGATGGGCAGCGCATTGTTCGCGCCCAGGCGCACGCCGGCGGATCCGACATCGCAGTTGCTGTAAATGACGCTGTTGGCGGTCCACTGATTGCCGACGCCGGAGAGCGTGATGAAGTCGCCGTCGTTGTTGCCGGCGCGGAAATAGACGCCGCTGTCGGTCACTCCGGCGGCGGGCGAGATCGTCCCGGTCAGGGTGAGCGTGGCGCCGTTTTGGGTGCCGATGCGCGCCACTCCGGCGCCCAGGGTGATGGGGCCGCCGAAGAGCGAGTTGCCCGAGACGGACTGGATGACGCCGCGCAGGCGCACGAGGGTGGCCGTATCGATGCTCGTATCGTAGCCGTTGCCATTCACGGTCAGCGGCTCGGCGGTGCTGTAGCTGACGCCGCCGGTGAGCCCGAGCGAGGAGCCGCTGGCCAAGGTGGTGCCGCCGCTTGCGGAGCCGAAGGCGGCGTTGGCCGACACCAAGATCAGGCCGCCCCCGATGGTGGTGGGGCCGGAGTAGGTGTTGGAGTTGTTGAAGGTGACGACGCCGGTGCCGGTTTTTTCCAGCGAGCCCGAACCCGCGATGGCCGCGCCCGAGAAGGTGTAGGTGCTGTTGGATCCCGCGGTGGCGCTATAGGCGTTCTGGATCGTGACCGAGAACGGCGAGCGCGGAGCCGAGAGCGTGACGACGTTGTCGCCGGCCAGGTTGGGGAAAGTGGCCAAGCCGCCCTCGATGTAGGTTTGCCCGTTCCAGTTCGTGGCCACGGTATCCCACGTGCCGCTGCCGGCCGACCAGACAAAGCTGGGCAACTGGGGCGACTGCACGCTCAGCACGACCGCGGAGCCGGTGTCCTGCACCGAGGCCGTGACGCCGGGGGGCATGGCGCCCAGCACGGGCAAACCGGCGCCGGTTTTTTGGCCATAGGTGAAGATGGTGTAGGTGCCGACCGGGATGTTGGTGCCGGTAAGATCGATGCGGTAGTTCGCGTTGGCCGTCAGCGAGGCGATGCTGGCGGTGGCGAGGTTCGCGCTGTTGTAAGCGCCGAGATTGAGCTCCACCCCGGCCTCGCTAGCGAGGGCGAGCGCGGGCAAAGAGGAGGCGGTCGCGCCCGAGACGATTTGCAGCCGGGCGCCCGTCGCCACGGAGGTGGCGGTGATGGCGGAATAGGGCGCGCTGATCGCCAGCTTGCCGGCGGAGACCGTGGTGGCTCCGGTGTAGGTGTTGGCGCCGGTGAGAGTGAGAGTGCCCGCGCCGAGCTTGGTCAGGCCGCCTCCCGTCGAGGTCGCGTCGGCCAGCAGGGCCTGGCCGATGGTGATGTTGGCGCCGTTCGTGTCGATGACCGCGCCGCCGGCCTTCACGTTGGCGAAATCGAGATTGGTGAGAAAGGTCGCGCCATTCGCGGTGCTGGCCAGCGCCTGGAGCGTGCCGCCGTTGAAATTAAGCCTGGAAACGGTGGGCGTGGCAGCGCCCGTGCCCTCGTAGATACGCGCGGCCGTGAGCACGCCGCCATCAAGATTGAGCGTGCCGGTGATAGCGGCGTTTCCGGCGGTGCCGCCGGCGCCGAAGCGGATGCCACCGATCGGCGAGGCCACGCTGATCTCGCCGGAACTGAGGGTAAGCGTAGAACCCAAGCTCGCAGTGCCCGAGGCGGGAGCGGACGCGTTAACCAGAATGATCGCGAACGCGGTCGAACCCGTGCCCGTGGAACGCAGGCTGCCGCCCTCGACCGTGACCTCGGTGACGGTGGCGTCGTTGTTCAAGCTGCCCACGATCATCGAGGCGGCAGCCGAGACCACGCTGCCTGCCTGAAGGCGCAACTTCGAACCATTGGAGAAGCTGAGGCTGTTGCTTGCGCTGCTCGCGATGGAAGCGCCGTCTTTCACCGTCAACGTGCCGTATCCGGCGAACGTAAAACCGGCGGGGGCTCTCACCGCGATGGGGCCGGACAATGTGGCGGTCTTGCCGCCGTTGGTGGCGATCTGGGGAGTGCTGATGACATTGCTGGAGCCGGCCGCGGCCGTGAGCACATAACCGCTGTTCGCGAAACGCAATGGGCTCACCACGTTGACGGAGGTCGCCAAGGTCACGGTGTATTGCGTGCCCACGGGCGCATCGACTCCGGCAAACTGGGCCGAGTGCACGGCGGTCGTGCCGGTGCCCTGGGACCAGATCTCATTTACCCCGGCGTTGTTCCAAACCGCATTGCCTGCGACCAAATCCCACGTGCCTGATCCGGTATCGATGGTCGTGCCATTGGCGGTGTTGGCGGGATCCCAGGTCAAAACCGCGGCGGAGAGCGGCGAAAGCGTGGCCAAAGCCGCGAGCAGGGCAAAGCTGGCGCGGCGGAGCGAGATGGAGGCGGAAGCGGGAGTGGACATGGAGCGGGGGTGAAAAACTCGAAATGGACGTTGTATAAAAACCGTGCGCACTAAGCGCCGGGGCTTTGCTCAACGGGGGCTAACCCCGGATTTTACTACTAGACGGTTAAAGCGAACAAAACCCGATCTGGCATTCGATTGATGAAACCAGATTCGGGCCAAAGAAGATGAAAGCTAAACGAACAAGCCGCCGATTTATTAAAACCGATGCAGACCGTCCGTTTAGCCGTGTTATGCCAACAAAGGCCTGGGAGATTTAATTAGCGGGCATTCTTCGCACCGCTCAGCGGCGACGCCGACGCATTCCGACAAAGGCCATCGCGCCCAAACCGCCGAACAGGGCGAAGCTGCCCGGCTCGGGAATGGGCGTGCCCACGAAGAGCTCCAGCCCCGTGTTCTGGAAGTAGGCCGCCCTGCCATCGCCAAGGTCGAAGGCATTGGGCAAGCCATAGTTGTTGATGCCGCTAAAGGTGCCCCCGGCGGAGATCAGCGTATAAACACCGCTACCCACGCCGCTCCAGTTGATCGCGGTGCCGTCGGCATTCACTAGGCTGGCGACACCGAAGCTGGCGGCGAGGCTGAGCGAGCCTCCGACCGTGAAGCTGGCCGTGGGCGAGAAAACAAACAATGACCCCGAGGCGAAACTCAGATTGCCCGTCGTGGACCCGCTGCCACCGAAGCGGGAGGAGCCGTCGACCGTTATGCTGGAGGTGGCGGAGCCGTTGAAGAGCAACGCGCCGCTCGTGACGTTAGTGTCACCCGTGTAGGTGTTGGTGCCAGAAAGCACAACAGCGCTACCGTTGTTGGCGATGCTGCGCGTGATATTGAGGCCGCCTACGCCGCTGATATTTCCGCTGAAGGTCATACTCTGACCGCTAGCCAGAAGGTTGTGGTCGACAGTAAGGCTTCCATTGAGCGTCACGGTGCCGCTGAACGTGGTGTTTCCCGTGGTCCCGGTATTGTTCTTGATCGCACGCAGACCGCTGCCGGAACGAACTACGATATCGTTGCTGTAGGTGGGA
>JAIXVY010000121.1 GCA_027482505.1 Opitutaceae bacterium
GCCCTCACCGCCACCTCCGCCACCACCGGTCTGCTCATCCCGCCGAGCAACATCATGATCGTGTTCGCCGTGGTCTCGGGCAACGTCTCCATCGCCGCCCTCTTCCTCGCCGGCGTCATCCCCGGCCTCGTCGTCGGCCTCTCCCTTATGGCGGGCACCTATTTCACCCTGCGCTTCTTCCGCCGTCTCGCGCTCAAGCCCGCCGCCGCGTCCAACGTCTCCGCCTCCGCCGCGCGGACCGCCTCGGTGCCCTCCATCCCCCGCGCCTTCCTCGGCGCTCTGCCCAGCCTGCTCCTGGTCGGCATCGTGCTCGGCGGCATCCTCGGCGGCCTTTTCTCCGCCACCGAGGCCTCCGCTATCTCCGTCGCCTACTGCCTCGTGCTAGGCATGTTTTTTTACCGCCAGATCCGCTGGGCCGATTTGCCCGGCATGCTGCTCCGCTCCGCCCAGACCACCGCCGTCGTGCTCCTACTCGTCGGCGCCAGCCAGGCCATGAGCTGGGTGCTCGCCTACGAACAGGTCCCGCAGCTCGTCAGCGAGGCCCTCATCGGACTCTCCGCCAACCCGATCGTGATTCTCCTGCTGATCAACGTGCTCCTGCTCGTGGTCGGCACCTTCATGGACATGACCCCGGCGGTGCTCATCTTCACTCCCATTTTTCTCCCGGTGGTCACGGGACTCGGCATGGACCCCGTCCACTTTGGCATCGTGCTCATCGCCAACCTCTGCATCGGCCTCTGCACGCCTCCGGTCGGCACCTGCCTCTTCGTCGCCTGCGGGGTCGGCCGCACCACCATCGCCCGCGTAGTTCCCTCCGCCCTGCCCTTTTTCGCCGCGATGATCGTGGCCCTCTTGCTCATCACCTACTGGCCCGCCCTCTCGCTCAGCCTGCCCCGCCTGCTCGGGCTGCTGTGAATTTTCTTCAGCCCAAAACCCGGTCCCCCCTCCCGCCCAAGACATGAACGCTCCTTCCCCGCTCGGCCGCTTCCGCTGGCGCATCTGCGCCGTGCTGTTTCTCGCCACCACGATCAACTACATCGACCGAAACGTCTTCTCGTTCACGATGCTCGATCCGGTGTTCCGGCACCAGATGCTCGGGCTGCCGCTCGACCAGCCGCTCACCGAGGCGGACATGGCGCTTTTCCGCGAAAAGATGAGCCACCTGGATGCCATCTTCAAATACTGCTACGCTTTCGGCTTCCTCCTCGCGGGTTGGATGATCGACCGCATCGGCATCCGTCGCGGCTACGCCGTCGGCATCGGCGGCTGGAGCATCGCCGCCGTGCTGCACGGCCTCGTGCACTCCGTCACGGGCATGGGCTGGGCCCGCGGCCTGCTCGGCGTCGGCGAGGCGACCAACTTCCCCTCCGCCATCAAGACCGTGTCCGAATGGTTCCCCAAGAAGGAGCGCAGTTTCGCCACCGGCATTTTCAACGCCGGCGCCAACGTCGGCATCATCCTCACCGCGATCTGCGTGCCCTTCATCATCGCCCACTGGGGCTGGCGCGCCTCCTTCATCGTCACCGGCGCGATCGGCGCCTTCGTCCTCTTCTGGTGGCTCAGCATCTACCGCACGCCCGAGGAGCATCCCAAACTCTCCAAGGAGGAACTCGCCCACATCCGCCAGGACGGCCCGCCCGACGCCGGCCAGCCGGTGAAGTGGCGCTACCTCGTCAGCTATCGCGCCACCTGGGCCTTCGCCATCCCCAAGTTCATGACCGACGCCATCTGGTGGTTCTACCTGACCTGGCTGCCGACCTTCTTCAACAGCAACCCCGCCTTCGACACGAAGCTCGACCTCAAGCAGGTCGGCATACCCTTCCTGATCATCTACCTCGTGTCCGACGGCGGCAGCGTCTTCTTCGGCTGGCTCGCCACGAAGTTCATCGGCATGGGCTGGTCGGTGAACAAGGCCCGCAAGGTCACCATGCTCATCTGCGCCCTCTGCGTGGTGCCCATCGTCTTCGCCTCCATCACGAGCAGCATCTACGTCGCCATCGCCCTCATCGCCCTCGCCACCGCGGCCCACCAGGGCTGGAGCGCCAACCTCTTCACCACCGTCGCCGACCAGTTCCCGCGCCGCGCCGTCGGCAGCGTGGTCGGCATGGGCGGCCTGGCCGGCGGCCTTGGCGGCGCGCTCCTCGCCGCCAAGGTCGGCTCCATCATCAACACCGGCGGCTACGTGCCTCTCTTCATAATCGCCGCCTCCGCCTACTTGCTCGCGCTCCTGATCCTCCAGGTCCTCTCGCCCAAGCTCGCCACCGTCGAGATCAAGCAGACCTGAAGTATCAAGACGCACGCCGCGTCTTCTCAGGCCGGGAGCCTTCCGCTCCCGGCTTTTTCGCGCGCAGGCGCGCTCAGCGGCTCACCGCAAAGCCGCCGAAATCCGCCGCGCCTTCTCCGATGACCGCCGAACCCGGCGCGGAGCTGCAAAACACGCCGACCTTCGCCCCCACCCAGCGGCTCGAGCTCGCGGTGAAGGGCTTGCCGAGCGCGGCGAGGGGAGCGGATCCGCCGTTCGCCGCGCGAAAGAAAAAGCGGCAGGAGAGATCGGCCGCCACCTTCACCCGCAGCGCCACCGCCTGGCCGGCCGGCCAGGGCACGGTCGCGATCACGCTCTCCGCGCCGCCCTTGTCGGCCTTCGCGCACAGGACTTGGACCAGCTCCTGCGTCCCGTCCGCGCGCGCGCGCAGGCCGATCCAGCCGTAGTCGTAGCCAAAGACGATCAACCCGGCGCGGGCGCCCTCGGCGCCACCCTCGAGAACCAGCGTCGTCTCGGCGGAGAAACTCGGCGCGGGAAATTTCTGCATGAGCAGGTTGGCCGCCATCCAGAGGGAATCGGCCGCAGGCGCCGGCGCAGCGCGGAGGCGCAGTCCCCGCGTTCCCGGCTCGCGCCGCACGATCCACTCGGGCTCGGGATTGCCCTGCCACTGCCACTGCAGGCCGGGGCGTCCGCCCGGGAAGGCGTCGCTCGTCGCCGGCACGGCCACGGTCTGCGCGGGCAAGTCGGGCTTCGCGTGCCCGAGCACGGGCTCGCCCGTGCCGTCGTTGTTCGCGTCGTCGCCCATGACCGGCCAGCCATCGGACCGCCATCGCATGGGCTGCAGGTGCACGACGCGCCCGTGCGCGGGCAGTTCCTGAAAGTGGAAAAACCAGTGCTGTCCGGAGGCAGTGTCCACCCAGGCGCCCTGGTGAGGTCCGTTGACCGGCGTGGAGCCCTGTTCGAGGACGATGCGGTTTTCATAGGGACCGCGAATATCGCGGGCGCGAAACACGGCCTGGTAGCCCTCGGCGACGCCGCCCGCCGGCGCGAAGATATAGTAGTAGCCGTCGCGCTTGTAGAGTTTGGGGCCCTCGAGGGTTTTCCATCCCGGCATCAGATCGGCGTCGACCACGACGAGGCCTTCGTCGAGCACGCGCCGACCGTCGGGCGAGATTTCGTTGAGCGTGATCCGATTGTTGATCCCGGCGCGACTCTTGGCCCAGCCGTGCACCATCCACGCGCGGCCGTCGTCGTCCCACAAGGGGCAGGGATCGATCAGCCCGCGCCCGCCCTTGATCAAATGAGGCGCGCTCCACTTCCCGCGCGGATCCTCGGCCGTGATCACATAGATGCCGAAGTCGGGATCGGGGTAAAAAATCCAGAACTTGCCGGCGTGGTGCCGTATCGCCGGAGCCCATACGCCTTCGCCGTGGCGCGGCGTCTTGAAGTGCTCGACCGGCACCTGCGCGGGCAGGGCGTGGTTCACGAGGCTCCAGTTAACCAGGTCGCGCGAGTGGAGGATGGGCAGACCCGGCACGTGGTTGAAGCTCGACGAGGTCATCCAGTAGTCCTCGCCCACCCGCACCACGTCGGGGTCGGAATAGTCGGCGTGCAGGACGGGATTGCGGTAGGATCCGTCGTCTTGGTCGGCGATCCAGGGAGCGGCCGGCGCGGCCGAGGTCTCGCCGGCGCCACGGGCCGGCGTCTCGAGCAGAAAGGCGGATAGGGGCAGGGACATGAGCGAAAAGGGAAACAGGGAACGCAGGGGCATTTTCAGGATTTGGGGGGCAAGGCGGGATCGGCCCAGCGCGCGCGCAGCCAGTCGATCAGCACGCGACTCCACTCCGGGTCGTGCTTCGCCCAATCCGTCAGGCGATGGGGCGCGGCGGGCAGGACATGCAGATCGCAACGAACCCCGGCGGCGCGGGCCTTTTCCTGGAAGACGAGCGACTGGTCGAGCGGCACCGTCTTGTCCGCGTCGCCATGCAGGAAGAGCACGGGCGGACACGCCGCGCTTATGCGACCCAACGGGGAGGCCGCGGCCAGGGCCTCCAGCGAGACGGGGGCGAGATCGGGCGCGAAGCCGAAGAGATTTTGGAGCGACTTGCTGATCTCGCCGCGGCGCCTGGAGTCGGACACGAGATCGGAGACCGCCGCGCAACCCACAACGGCGGACACCGGGGCGGCCTCGCCGGGATCGGGCATGGCGGCCATGAGCGCAAGGTGTCCGCCCGCCGAATGCCCCATCAAGGCGAGACGCGCGGGATCACCGCCGTGCTCCGCGATGTGGGCGCGCACCCAGGCCACGGCGGCTCGGGTGTCCTCGAGCTGCGCCGGCCAGCGGTGCGCCGGCGCGAGGCGATAGTTTATGGACACCCAGGCGATGCCCGCGTCCGTCAGCGGTTGAAACCAAGGCGTGATGTCCGCGCCCGAGTTGGGCCGCTCCGCGCCTGACTTGTCTCCGCTTCCCCAGCCTCCGCCGTGCACGAGGATGACGACCGGGAACGGTCCCGCGCCGTCCGGCGTGCAGATGTCGAGTCGCTGGGCGGGGTCGCCGTCCGGGACGTAGGGCAGGTCCCGCGCCAGACGCGGACCGGCCAAGACCGAGGACAGCGACGCCACGGCCAAAGCCGCGATTTTAAAAAGAAAACCGCTCGTTTTTATCATGGTTGTCAGCGCTCGGCGCGCTCTATGCGCGGCACCAGGATCTGCAGGACGGCCAACGACAACAAATACATCGTGGAAAAATAGGCGAACACCCACACGTAGCTGCCCGTCTTCTGGAGGATAAAGCCGGTCATGCCGTTGACGAACCCGCCGGTGAAGTAGGCGACGAATCCACCCAGGCCGACCACCGAGCTGATCGCCTCCTTCGGCATCGTGTCGGAGACCACGCTGAACAGGTTGGCCGACCATCCCTGGTGCGCCGAACCCGCCAGCCCGATGATCACGACCGCGACGAACACGTTGCTCGCGAAAGGCGCGAAGTAGATCGGCACGACCGCCACCGCGCAGGTCAGCAGCGTAAGCTTGCGCGCCTTGTTCAAGGTCCAGCCCTGTTTCATGAACTTTCCCGAGAGCCAGCCGCCGCCCACGCCCCCCGCCGCCGCCAAGGCGAAGAAGATCGCGGTCCAAAGACCGGTCGACGCAAGGTTGAGGTGGAAACGCTTGTTCAAAAAATCCGGCAGGAACGACTGGTAGAAACCCCAGGCCGGCCCGGCCAGGATGCTGGCCGCGACGTAGGCCCAGACCGCGCGATAGCCGAGGAGCTTGAGCCAGGGCACGCGCTTCGGCGCCTCCTCCACCGTCGGCTGCCCGTCGCGGATGTAGGCGCGCTCCCCCGCCGTGAGACGGGGATGCTCCGCGGGGTCGTTGTAGAGCGCCTTCCACGCGGCCAGCCAGAGCAGGCCCGCCGCGCCGGTCACATAGAAAGTCCATTCCCAGCCGATCCACTTGAAGAGAAAAGGGACGAGCAGCGGGCAGACGACCGCGCCGACGTTCGAGCCGGTGTTGAACCACCCCGTCGCCAACGCGCGCTCCTTCACCGGAAACCACTCCGCCACCACCTTGATCGCGGCGGGGAAGTTGGCGCCCTGGAGCAAGCCGAGCGCGGCGCGCGACACCACGAAGCCGGCCACGCTCATCGGCATCATCAGGGTCGCGAGCGCCAAGCCGCTCTCGGTGCTTTTGAACCATGGGAAACTCAAGACCGACTCCGGCGCGATGAAGGCGCAGAACCCGTGTGCGATCGCCGCCAGGCTCCAAAGCCCGACGAAGACAGGCAAACCGCGCTTAGCCCCGACCCGGTCGATGATGCGGCCGCCAAACAGATAGCCGAACGCGTAGGCGAAGGACCACGAGGCCGCTATCATGCCGTAATCGATCTCGCTCCAGCCAAGCTCGCGGCTCAGCTCCGGTTTGAGGATGCTGATGATCTGCCGGTGAAGATAATTTACGACGATCGAGAAGAAAAGGAGCCCGCAGATCGTCCAGCGAACACGCCCGGAGGCGCCCGGTGAGGGAGACGAGGCGGAGGGGGCGGCGGAATCCTGGACGGAGGACATCAGATGAGGGAGTCGCTGGACTGGAAAAAGAAACCACCCTGGCGCGCGCCGCTTAGCCCGTCGAAAGCCCCGCCGCTTTTTTCGCCCGCGTCACCGGCCAGTCGCAAAGACAACGGGAACCAAATCAAAACGGTGGGCGTCATGGAGTCGGGGCGAAGCTCGGGCGGCGAAAAACCGGGGCGGGAGGGGTAGCCAGGGCGGGGTTGGAACCTGATTCTATACGGGCCGCCTTCTCCGCCCCACAAACGACCCGCTGCGCGCATCGTTGACGATTTTCGCGCAACGATGCGCGCAATAGCTCCGTTTACCCCCGTCTCCATCGTTCGCGAGATGCGCACGGTTCCGCGCACCCCGTTCCCTCGCGCCCGGCTCCGCCCCGCATGAAAGCCCTGTCGCTTCTTCTCGCCGCATCGCTGGCGGTCTCCGCCCTGGCCGCCGACCTGGCCTCGCTCGCGCCCGCCGGGCCGAATATCCCCGGCCGCGAATTCTCGGCCGCGGATTTGGGCGTTTTCCCCGGAGGCGCCGAACCCGTGACCGTGGCGCTGCAAAAGGCCATAGACCACGTCGCCGCAGCGGGCGGCGGCAAACTCGTCCTCGCGCCCGGCGAGTATCGCGTCGGCCCCCTCCGCCTCGCCTCCCGCCTAGATCTTCACCTTTCCGCCGGGGTCTTGCTCAAACTGCTTTCCCGCGGGCAAAACTACCCCGCCGACGCCTCCCGCTACGCCAGTCTGCTTGGCGCCGAGGGCGCGAGCGACATCCGCGTCTCCGGCCCCGGACGCATCGACGGCCGCGGCGAGGAATGGTGGCGAGCCTTTCGCGCCAAGGAGCTCGCGTTGCGCCGTCCCCAGCTCATCCAGCTCGAACAGTGCGAGCGCGTGGAACTGTCCGGCTTCACCAGCGTAAATCCGCCCAACACCCACGTGGCCTTGCGTCTCTGCCGCGAGGTCACCATCCGCGACGTCACGCTGGAGGCGCCTGACGATTCGCCCAACACCGACGGACTTAACTTGTCGGGGAAAAACTACCTGATCGAGCGCTGCCGCATCTCCACCGGGGACGACAACATCGTCGTGCTCACCCACGCCGCCAAGGGCTGGGCGCCGCCTGTGTGCGAGAACTTCGTCATCCGCGACTGCGAGCTCGGCTTCGGCCATGGCCTTTCCATCGGCAGCTACACCGGCGGCGGCATCCGCGGTCTGCTCGCCGAGCGCGTCACCTTCGACGCCACCACCTCCGGCATCAGGCTCAAATCGGACCGCGACCGCGGCGGTCTCGTCGAGGATCTCGTCTACCGAGACATCACCATGCGCGGGGTAAAAAGCCCCGTCTTCATCTCCAGCTACTATCCCAAGGAGCCAAAAAGCCCCGCGCTCGACCCGGCGCGGTCCCTGGCCGCCAAGACCCCGCGCTGGAAAAACATCTTGATCGAGAATCTCCGCGCCACCGGCGCGGAAAACTCGCTGATTCTTTGGGGCCTGCCCGAACAGCCGCTCGAAAACATCGTGATCCGCGACGTTCGCATCGCCAGCAAACGGGGAGCGAAGTTCTACCACGCCGGCAACCTCGCCGCCACGGATGTCCTGCTCGAAACCGGCGCCAGGCCCGCGCAGGATTTCTTCCCCGCCCCGCCCGACTCCGCGGCTTCGCTTCCGTCTCGCTGACCTCGCTGGCTCACCACACTCATGCTCCGTCTTTTCCGTCTCCCGGTTGGTCTAGCCCTAGTCCTCGCCATGGCCGCGGCCGGCCCCGCCTTCGCGCGCGAGAAATCCGAGCCCATAGCCCCGATCCGCGCCCCCTTCGAGATGCCGCAGCTTCAGCGCCCCGCCTTTCCCGACCGGCAGGTCAACATTCTGGACTATGGCGCCGTGGCGGGCGGAGAAGTGAAGAACACCGCCGCCATAGCCGACGCCATCGCCGCCCTCGACAAACTCGGCGGCGGACGCGTCTTCGTTCCAGCCGGCGTCTGGCTCACGGGCCCCGTCCACCTCCGCAGCAACATCGAGCTGCACCTCGCCAAGGACGCCGTGCTCAAATTCAGCGACGTCATGGAGGACTACCTGCCCAACGTCTTCGTGCGCGTCGGCGGCATCGAGCTCTACAACTACTCGCCCTTCATCTACGCCCGCGGCTGCGAAAACATCGGCGTCACCGGGCCCGGCCGCCTCGACGGCAACTCGCAGGCCTGGTGGGACTGGAAGACCAAGGAGACGCGCGCGTTCTTCGCCCAAGGCGCCGCAGGCGTGCCCGTCGAACAGCGCGTCTACGGCACCCGCGAGGCCGCCATCCGCCCGAGCTTCGTCAGTTTTGTGGAGTGCAAAAACATTCTCCTGGAGGGTTTCACCATCGGCGGCGGACCCAACTGGACCATCCACCCTATCTACTCGGAAAACATCATCATCCGCGCGGTGAACGTGCTTACAGAGGGTCCCAACAACGATGGCATCGACCCCGATTCCTGCCGCAACGTCCTCATCGAGAACTGCACCTTCTCCACCGGCGACGACTGCGTGGTGCTCAAGTCCGGCTACGACCAGGACGGTCGACGGGTAGGTCGTCCCACTGAGAACGTCGTCATGCGCTGGTGCGAGGCGAAACGCGGCCACGGCGGCCTGGTGATCGGCAGCGAGATGTCCGGCTCGGTCCGCAACGTCTACCTCCACGACAGCACGTTCGACGGCACCGACCGCATCCTGCGCATCAAGTCGCGCCCCGGTCGCGGCGGGATCGTGGAAAAGGTCTGGGTGGAAAACGTCCGCGGGTCGGACCTGAAACGCGAGGCCGTTATCCTGAACATGGATTACACCTATGATCCCAACGTTATCGTTGACCGGCACCCCCCGGTGTTTCGCGACATACACGTGAAGAACCTCTCCGCCGACGGCGCCCCCGTGGCCGTTCGCATCACCGGCATGGAGACGTCCCCCATCCAAAATATTTTCTTCGAAAACGTGCGGATTTCGGCCGAGCGCGGCGTGATCGCCACCCACGCCCGCGGACTCGTCTTCCGCGATCTTGCGCTAACCGTCGCCAAAGGACCGCGCTTCGAGTTCGATAATGTGACAGATGCCGTGCTCGACGGCGTTCCCTTGCCCTTGCCGCAACCGCGGCCGGCCTCCGTGCCCTGATTTTCAATCCATGCCCCACCCCCGCCTTCCTCGCCTCCTCGTCGTCCTAGGTCTGGCCTTCGCCGTTTTTCCCGGCGGCGCAACTATCGCGCTGGCCGCGCCGAGCGCGTCCGTCTCCCCCGTCGCGCCCGCCGCGCCACGAATCCCCGAGACTCGGGTCAGCCTCGCCGACTTCGGCGCCACTCCGGACGGCGAAACGCTAAACACCGACGCCTTTGATCGCGCCCTCTCCGCGCTTGAGGAACGCGGAGGAGGGACGCTCGTCGTCCCGCCCGGCGTCTGGCACACCGGCCCCATCCGCCTCCGCAGCCGCGTGCGTCTCCACCTCGAAGCCGGGTCGCTGGTCCAGTTCTCCCGCGACCACTCGCTATACCCGGTGCGGGTCTTCGACGCGCGGGGCGAGAAATCCATCGATACCCTCTCTCCGGTCTCCGGCGAGAAGATCGAGGACGTCGCCATCACCGGCTCCGGCGTGATCGACGGCGGCGGCGACGCCTGGCGCTACGTCAAAAAGCCCAAGACCACCGAGCCGTTCTGGAAGGCCCTCGTCGCCTCCGGCGGCGTGCTCAACGCCAAGGGCAACGAGTGGTGGCCCAGCCAGGCCGCCATGGACGGCGCCGCCGCCACCGGCGCGCTCGAGGCCGCCGGCTCCCTCGATCCCGCCGCCTACGAACCCTATCGCTTGTTCCTGCGCCCACGCTTGCTACGCCTGCTCGACTGCAAACGCGTGCTGCTCGAGGGCGTCACCTTCCGCAACTCGCCCAACTGGACTATTCATCCCTGGCTTTGCGAGGACGTCACCCTGCGCGACCTCAAGATCTTCAACGACCGCTGGGCGCAGAACAGCGACGCCATGGACATCGACTCGTGCCGCCGCGTGCACGTGACCGGCTGCGTCATCGACACAGGCGATGACGGCCTCTGCATCAAGTCGGGCAAGGACGCCTCCGGCCGCCGCCTCGGCGTGCCGACCGAGGACGTGCTGATCGAGAACTGCGTCGTCTACGACGGCCACGGCGGCTTCACCATCGGCAGCGAGATGTCCGGCGGCGTGCGCAACGTCCTGGTCCAAAACTGCACCTTCATCGGCACCGCCATCGGCCTGCGCTTCAAGACCGTCCGGGGCCGCGGCGGCGTGGTGGAAAACATCCACATGCGCGGCGTGCGCATGACCGGCATCGTAAACGCCGCCATCGACTTCAATTTCTTTTACACCGCCAACGGCACGCCCGCCGAGGCCACCCCCACCCCGAACGAGGGCACGCCCGCCTTCCGCAACATCCTCATCGAGGATGTCGTCTCGGTCGACAGCGGCTCGCCGCTGATCATGCGCGGCCTGCCCGAGATGCCTTTGCGAGACATTACCCTGCGCGACGTTTCGCTTTCCGCCGCGCGCGGCGCAGACCTTCTCAACTGCGACGGACTCCGCTTCGAGCGCGTCCGCATCCGCGCCGCCCAGGGCGAACCGATTATGACCGAGGCCGTTACTCGCAGCGAACTCACCCTGCTCCCCTGACCGCGGCTTTCCTCCTTCTAGTCCGCCCATGATCATGTCCCGCTTTTCACGTCTTCCCCTCCTCGCCGTCGCCGCGCTGTTCCTCACGTCGCTCCTGCGCGCCGCGCCTCACCTCGTCTTGGTCGGCGATTCCACCGTCACCGACAACGCCGGCTGGGGCCTGGGCTTCCGCCAGTTTCTCGCCGACGGAGTGAAACTCACGAACACCGCCCGCGGCGGCCGCAGCTCCATGAGCTTCATCAAGGAGGGCTCGTGGGAGAAGGCCCTCGCGCTCAAGGGCGACTACTACCTCATCCAGTTCGGCCACAACGACGAGCCCGGAAAACCCGGCCGCTCCACCACCGAGGAGGAATACCGCGGCTACATGGAGCGCTACATCGACGAGACTCACGCCGCCGGCGCCACGCCCGTCCTCGTGACCTCGCTCGTGCGCCGCCAGTTCGACAAAAACGATCCTCACAAAATCAACTCCAGCCTGCAAAGCCGCGCCGAGATCGTGCGCGCCATAGCCCGCGAAAAAAACGTGCCGCTCGTCGAGCTTCACGATCGCAGCAAGACCCTGTGTGAAAAACTCGGCAAGGAGGGCTGCCTCGCCTTCAGCCCGACCAAGGAAAACGGGCAATACGACGGCACCCACCTCAAAGGCGATGGCTACGTGCTGTTCGGCCGCCTTGTCGCCGAGGAACTGCGCCGCGCCGTGCCTGCGCTCGCACCGATGCTCCGCGACGAGCCCCGCGATCCGCGACCCGTCGCCGGTGAAAAGCGCTTCGACGCCGTCGTGGCCTTCGACGGCTCCGGCACCCACACCACCGTGCAAGCCGCGATCGACGCCGCGCCTTCGAACGCAACCGCCGCAAAACCCTTTCGCATCCTCGTGAAATCCGGAGTCTACAAGGAGCACGTCGTCGTCCCGCAGGAAAAACCCTTCCTTCAGCTCCTCGGCGAACCCGGCGAGACCGCGCGCACCATCATCACGATGGACACTAACGTGAAGACGCCCGCGCCCGGATCGGAGGGCAAGACGCTCTCCGCCGCCGACAGCGCCACCGTCTACGTCACCGCCTCCGACTTCACCGCGGAGAACATCACCTTCGAAAACACCACCACGCGTGAGCAGCGGGTGCAGGCTCTCGCCTTCTACGTGACGGGCGATCGCGCCATCCTGCGCCGCTGCCGCTTCCTCGGCTGGCAGGACACCCTGCGAGCCGACTCGCCGAAGGGCGGCCCCGCCGCCAGGCAGTATTTCTCGGAATGCTACGTCGAGGGCCACGTCGACTTCATCTACGCCGCCGGCGTCTCCGTCTTCGACCGCTGCCAGATCCACGCCAAGGCCGACGGCTATCTCACCGCCGCAAGCACGCCCGAGTCGTCGCCTTTCGGCTACGTTTTCCTGGACTGCAAAATCACCGCCGGTCCCGAGGTCGTGAAAGGCTTCTACCTCGGCCGTCCCTGGCGCCCCCACGCCGCCACCGCCTTCCTCCGCTGCGAATTGCCCGAGCAGCTCCGCCCCGAGGCGTGGCACAACTGGGGCAAACCCGAGAACGAGAAGACCGCGCGCTACGCCGAACACCGCAACACCGGCGCAGGGGCCGCCGATCTCACGCGCCGCGCTCCCTGGGCCAGACAGCTCACCGAGGAAGAGGCCGCGGCCTACACCGTGGAGAATATTCTCGGAAGCGCCGACGGCTGGCGCCCCGCCCGCTAGGAGCCATCGGCTCCGCTTTCCCGTGGGCATGACGCCTTTGAATTTTCGCGGGCTTCTGCCCGCCTGTGTCGTCCTCGCCCTGCCTTTCGGCGCGGCAGCCGCGCGCGCCGTCGCTATAGACCGCGAGGCGCTTGTCGCCCGGCACTCTCCCCGCCTGCGCGCGCTTGATTACGACGCGCCTCTCACCGTGGGCAACGGAGGCTTCGCCTTCACCGCGGACGTCACCGGCCTGCAGACCTTTCCCGCCGAATACCAACGCGCCGGAGTTCCCGTGGAGACCTTGTCCCGGTGGGCGTGGGCGTGCGACGAGAACCCGGCCGGATACGTCCTGGCGGATTCAAACCGGGACTATGTCCATCCGGACGGAAGCATCCACGGCTACCCGACCGACGCCTCAGGGGCGGCCGGACAATGGCTGCGCAAAAATCCGCGCATCCATCCGCTGGGGCAAATCTCGCTCGATTGGGACAAGCCCGGCGGCGGCGAGATCGCGCCCGAGGACATTCGCGATATCGACCAGCGGCTCGATCTCTGGCGCGGCGTCATCCACAGTCGCTACACCTTGAACGGCCACGCGGTGACGGTCGCCACCGCCTGCCTGCCGGATTCGGACACCGTGCTGCTGCGGCTCGAGTCCGATCTCGTAGCCGCAGGCTCGCTCGGCGTCCGGCTGGCCTTTCCGCGCGGACACGACCTCGGCGTGAAAAACACGCCGGCCTACGACTGGTCAGCGCCCGAGTCGCACCAGTCGTCGCAGATCGCGCCAAATCTTTTGCTCCGCCGCGTATCCGGACTCGATTACGCAGTCGCTCTAAACCGGCCCGCAACGCCGGCGGGGACGCCGCATGCCTTTGTCGTCCGGGCCGAGCCCGGCCGGCGCGTGCTTTCACTCGCGATCCGCTTTTCCCCGGCCGCGAATACGGAGCCTGTGGCGGAACCCGATTTCGAACGCGTCGCTCGCCATTGGGAGACCTTTTGGCGAACCGGCGCGGCGGCCGATTTCGCCGGCAGCACCCACCCGCTGGCGGAGAAGTTCGAGCGCCGCATCGTCCTTTCGCAGTATCTCACCGCCGTGCAGATGGCGGGCGACTCTCCGCCGCAGGAGAGCGGGCTCACCTGCGCCACCTGGTATGGGAAACATCACACCGAGATGATCTGGTGGCACGCGGCGCACTTCGCGCTGTGGGGCCGGCCCGAATTGCTCGCGCGAAACCTGGATTGGTATGTCGCCCGCCTCCCCGAGGCCCGCGCCGTCGCGTCGAGCCGCGGGCTGCGCGGGGCCCGCTGGGCCAAGATGGTCGGCCCCGACCTGCGCGAAAGCCCGGGCGGCAATCCTCTTATCGCCTGGAATCAGCCCCATCCGATCTACCTCTCCGAACTACTCCTTCGCGCCACCGCGGATCGCTCCGCCTGCCTGGCCCGCTACGGCGACTTGGTGCAGGAAACCGCGGACGCCCTTGCCGCTATGCTCTGGCTCGATCCCAAGCGGGGTCGCTACGTCCTGGGCCCGCCGCTTTGGATCGCCCAAGAAATCTACGACCCCGCCACAAGCCGGAACCCAGGCTTTGAACTCGCCTACTGGCGCTGGGCCCTGGGCGTGGCTCAAACCTGGCGCGAACGCCGCGGACTGAGTCGCGAGCCGCTTTGGGACGATATCATCGCGCGCGTCTCGCCGCTTCCGGAAAAAGACGGGAAATACGTCGCCCTCGAATCCCGCCCCGACACTTGGGAAAACGTGGAAAGCCGCCACGATCACCCGAGCATGCTGATGGCTCTCGGCGTCCTGCCCGCGACGGACTTCGTCGATCATGCCACCATGCTGCGCACGCTCGACGCCGTCCTGCGCGACTGGGACTGGGAGACCAAGATCTGGGGCTGGGACTACCCGATGATCGCCATGACCGCCGCCCGCCTCGGCCGGCCCGACGTCGCGGTCGACATCCTCCTGCGCGATGGTCCGAACAATCGCTACCTGCCCAACGGACATTGTCCCCAGCGCAGCGACGAGAAACAAAGGCCCGGCCAGCCCCGCCGCGAGATCGCCGTGTATCTTCCCGCCAACGGCGCCTTTCTCTCCGCCGCCGCGCTCATTCTAGGCGGCTGGGACGGCGCGAATCGACCGCACCCCGGCCTGCCGCAAGACGGCGCGTGGACCGTGCGAGCCGAAGGCTGGAAACCTCTTCCTTGAACATGCTTGCCGCCCGCCTGGCCCTCTTTGCCGTCATAGCCGCTCCCTTTCTGCGCGCCGCGGAGACCCCGCCTTTCCGCGATCCCGACCTCCCAGTCGAGCGTCGCGTCGAGGATCTAATATCCCGTCTCACGCTGGAGGAGAAGATCGGCCAGACCATGATGGCCTCGCCCGAAATCCCGCGCCTCGGCGTCCCGAAATACGACTGGTGGAACGAAGCGCTCCACGGCGTGGCCCGCAACGGCGTGGCGACCGTTTTTCCCCAGGCCATCGCCTTGGCCGCGACCTGGAACCCCGGGCTCCACCACCTTATCGCCGAGACCATCGCCACCGAGGCGCGAGCCAAGAACAACGAGGTCCTCGCCAAGACCGGCGGCGACACCAAGCGCTACCAGGGCCTCACCATCTGGTCGCCCAACATAAACATCTTTCGAGACCCGCGCTGGGGCCGCGGCCAGGAGACCTACGGGGAGGACCCCTTTCTCACCGGCCGCTTCGCCGTCGCCTTCGTGCGCGGCCTCCAAGGCGAAGATCCGCGCCACCTCAAGACGGTCGCCACCGTGAAGCATTTCGCCGTGCACAGCGGCCCCGAGCCGGCGCGCCACAGTTTCGACGCGGTCGTGGGCGAACGCGATTTGTGGGAGACCTACCTGCCTGCCTTTGAAGCCGGGATCGTCGAAGGCGGCGCCGCCTCGCTCATGAGCGCCTACAACGCCGTCAACGGCGTGCCCGCGCCCGCGAACATCGAGCTGCTGCAAAAAATCCTGCGCGAGAGATGGGGCTTCTCCGGCGCCGTCGTGGGCGACGTGGACAACGTCTCGGACATGTGGCGCCCCAAGGCCCACCTCTACTCCAAGGACGCCGCCGAGGCCTCCGCCGCCGCGCTCAAGGCCGGCAACGATCTCTGCTCGGGCAAGACCTACGAGGCCTTGGGCGATGCGGTGAAACGCGGCCTGGTGACGGAGGCCGACATCGACGTCGCCCTGCGCCGCCTCTTCACCCTGCGCGTCCGCCTGGGGCAGTTCGACCCAGCCGAGCGCGTGCCCTACCGCGCCATACCGGCCTCGGCCAATGCATCGCCTGAAAACGACCGTCTCGCCCTCGAATCCGCGCGCCAGAGCCTCGTGCTGCTCAAGAACGACGGCACCCTGCCCTTCGACCCGAAAAAGCTGAGGACCGTCGCCATCCTGGGCCCGACAGGCTTCGAGGAGTCCGCCGTGCTCGGCAACTACGCGGGCACGCCGGCCCGCATGATCACGCTCGCCGACGGCTTGCGCGCGCGACTCGAGGCGATGGGCGTGAAGGTGATCGCCCAGCGCGGCGCCCCGCTGGCCAAGGGTTTCCGAGTCAGCGGCCGGCCCTTCCCCGATGGCGTCCTCTACGCCGACGCCTCGCGTTCCGCGCCCGGACTGCGGGGAGAAGCTTTCGCCCACGAAAAACAGGACGCGAAAAACCCGCTCGTCGACGGGCGTTCCTCGTCGCGCCGGAGCGACACCCAGATCGACCTGCAATGGGACGAGACCCAACCCGTGGAGGGAGTGCCCATCGCCAACGCCGGGCTCCGCTGGACCGGCGTGCTCGTGCCCCCCGCGTCGGGCGAATACGTGCTCGGCGTCGTGGCCGAAGGCGCGGCTCGCCTCTTCCTCGACGAGAAACCCGTCATCAACTCGTGGAGGCGCGAGAACGAGCGCCCGCTAAGCACCACGGTCACGCTTGAGGCCGGCCGCGCCTACGCCGTGCGGCTGGAGTATGTGCAACTCACCCGCAAGGGGCGCGTCCAGTTCGGCTGGATCGCCCCCGGCAAGGATGACGCCCTCGAAAAAGCCCTCGCCGCCGCCCGCGCCGCCGATCACGTCGTGCTGACCCTGGGCATCACCCCCGACCTCGAGGGCGAGTCGATGAGCGTGACCGCCGAGGGCTTTGAGGGCGGCGACAAGCTCACCCTCGATTTGCCCGCCCCCCAGCGAGAACTGCTCGCCCGCGTGGCTGAGTTGAAAAAACCGACCGCCATCGTCCTCACCACCGGCAGCGCCCTCAATATCGACGACACCCAGGCCGGCGCGGTCTTGCTCGCCTGGTATTACGGCCAGCGCGGCGCAGACGCGGTGGCCGACGCGCTGCTGGGCGAGACGAATCCCGCCGGCCGCCTGCCCGTCACATTCTACAAAACCACCGACGGCTTGCCCGCCTTCGAGGACTACTCGATGCGGAATCGCACCTATCGCTACTATGCCGGCGCGCCGCTCTACGCCTTCGGCCACGGCCTGAGCTACACCCGCTTCGCCTACCAAAAACTCGCGCTCTCCGCCCCGTCCGCCCGCGCCGGCGAAACCTTGCGCGTCTCCGTGACGGTGAAAAACGCCGGCGTGCGCGACGGCGACGAGGTGGTGCAAATCTACGCGTCGGCCGAGCGCCCGCCCGTGCCCATGCCCCTGCGGCAGCTGGTCGGATTCAGCCGCGTGACCCTCAAGGCGGGAGAAACCACAACCGTGGATATCGAAATCCCCGCGCAGCGCCTGCGCCGCTGGGATGAGTCCTCCGATCGCTACGTGGTCGACGCCGGTGTTTGGATGATCGAGGCAGGGCCGGCCTCCGACCGGCGTCCGCTACACGCCAAGCTGAGGATCGTGGCCGATTAAACCATCGCCATTCCCGCCGCCCCGCCCATGACATTCCGCCACCTAGGTCTCGCTCTGCTAGCATGGGCCCTGCTGCCCCGCGTAGCGACTGCCGCGCCAGCCACGCCCGGGCTGCGCTTCGACGCCGACTCGCGCGGCTACGAGATCGATACCGGCGAACTGCGGCTTGCCCGCGGCCAGAGCTTCGAGCTTTGGCTTACCCCCGACGCCGACTGCCCCCCCGGCGCCACCATCGTTGAGGCCTGGGGCCCGGGCACCTTGCTCGGCACCCGCTTGCGCATCGCCGAGGGCGGTTACTTGGAATTTATCACCACCACCCCGACCCCTTGCGCAAGCCCGCGCCCTCTGCCCTCGGACAGGCCCA